>PXDM01000368.1 GCA_003565055.1 Paracoccaceae bacterium | reverse complement strand
GGACATGTCCGCAGAAGATCTGGAAGCGGATGCGGATGCCGAAGATCAGGATGCGGCGCAGGATCATGACAGCGATCATGATGACGAGGATGACCACGTCGCGGGTGGTGATGAAGAGGAAGCTGCCCCGACCCGGCCTGCCGGAGCGTAATGCCCTCCACTCCCGGATCGTTCGGGATGTCATGCGTCAAGGAGGGGAATATGATCTCTGACACTCGCGCGCAAAAGGATGCCACCGGAAGCCCGTCAGGGCTTCTGGTGATCACCGGGGCGGAAGCCCTGTTCACCACAGACAAGGTTTTTCTGCGCTTGTTGGCCATGGACCCGGCGGGGCAGGTGCATTCCGTGGTTCTGCGGCGCAATCATCAGGATGAGCAGGCGCAGATTGCGGCCGGTGCCAGCGCATTGATCGGGCAGGGGATGGATCTGCGTCCGCAGAAAGTGGCCGCCTCAGTGGTTGCGCTTGTGGCGCAGGCGCGGGCGTCAGGTCTGCCCGCGCGCATCGAGCGCTCGCTGACCGAAGTGTTGCTGCTTCTGGCCGCCTGTCCGGGAGACAGGGCCACGCGCGCGGCTGGGCTTCCGCGCGATTTCCGCACAGCGCAGGTCTTTGGCGGGGCAATGTCGCCGCAGGACCGTGCCGTCCAGGTCTCGCGCACGCTTGCGCTGCGCTGTCAGGCGCATGATCGCGCGCCCGGAAGGATGTTCGAATATTTTCTGCAGGCGGAACTGGCCATGGGCGTGGCAGGTGATGGCCCGCGTGCCACGATGCTGCTGCGTTGGGAGGCCGATGGCGGTTGGCCGCAAAGCGAGGCGCTGGCCGAAAAACTGGTTTCGGCCAAGGTGGTGCTGGGCGCGGGCGGTCCGGTCAGCGCGGCCTGTGCCCTGGCAGGGCTTGCCGTGGGTGCAGGTTTGCCCGAAGAGCGCAAGGACGCTTTCATCGCAGCGGCAGCAGCAGCCTTGGCGGATCTGGTCGCAGGGCGCGCCGATACGCGGCGCCCTGATTACCCTGATCTTCTGCCCCGAGTGTCGCGCTTTGCATGTTTCCCGCGTCCGCCCCTGCCGGTCTGGGGCCAGCAGAAGCTGAATGTCTATGAAGGTGTGACCTATATGCACCCTCTGGGCGGGAATGGTACCAAGGGACATCTTCTGGAGCGTCATGCCCTGGCCTATGGGCTGAACACGATCCGTTTCAGCAAGGGGGCTTTTGTGGCCTTTGATGCCGAGAACCGCATCATGAATTTCAAATGGAGCCGCACCCCCATTTCCAGCGGTGTCGCCCTGGGGTTGTGCACCCACAAGGAGGCCACCCGCGCCTGTCTGGCGCGCCATGGCGTGCCGGTGCCCGAAGGGCGGATGTTCATGAATGGCGATTTCGAGACCGCCATCGCCTTTGCCAATCGCATCGGCTATCCGGTGGTCTGCAAACCTGCGGCCGGCGTGCGCGGCATCGGCGTGGTTGCCAATATCCAGAACGAGGACGAGCTGCGGGACGCGTTCCGGCAATATGCGGATTCGCGCCTTGGCGGGGATGATTTCATCGTCGAGAAACATGTGCGCGGGCGTGACTACCGGATTCTGGTCATTGATGGCGAGGTGATTGCGGCAATTCTGCGGGAACCGGCCTCGGTAACAGGGGATGGCCGCAGCAATATTGCCGAGCTGGTGATGCTCAAGAATGCCGTGCGCAGGCTCAATCCGCATCTGTGGCCGCGCCCGGTGAAATACAGCGATGCGATGCGCTGGCAGCTGGACAAGGCCGGGCTGACGCTGGCCTCGGTGCCCGAAAAGGGCCAGCTGGTGATGCTGTCGAATTCCTGCAGCCTGTCACAGGGCGGGGACAGTATCGATGTGCTCGACGAGATGCATCCTTCGGTGAAAGCCGCGGCCGTGGCGTCCGTTGCTGCGATTCCGGGGCTGCGCTATTGCGGGGTCGATTTCCTGATCGAGGATCACGCGCGCCCTATTGACGGGCAGGAAGCCGGGATTTGTGAGCTGAATGCTCATGCGGCGATCGGCAATTGTGAATACCCGATGTTCGGTACACCGCGCGAAGTGGCCAGGGGACTGTTCCTGAAAAGTGCCGAGACTTGTGGCTTGACCCTGCGCGATGTGCCCGCCGAGCAACTGTCGATCAGACTGAAGATCACCGGCAAGGTAACAGGTGTTGGCTATCGAAACTGGTTGTCACGCTATGCGGCGCAGTTCGGCGTCACCGGATCAGTGCGCAATATCGGCACGGACCAGGTTCTGGCAGAGCTGCATGGGGACACGCTTCCCGTGGCGGCCATGGCCGCAGCCTGTGTTCTGGGTCCGAAAGCCGCACGCCCGCAGGCCGTACATACATCGCAACTGCCGTCAGGATCTGTCCCGGACCGGTTTGTCATCCTTGACAGCCTGCCCGCACCGGTTCATTCGGTCGCCGGGGTTGATCATGCCGCCTGACGCAACTGACTATCGGCATGCCGCCTCTGGCACTGCCCTGCCGATGATGCTGAACCATCCGGTCCTGTTTGACAGTTTCGCTGTGCAGACGCAGCTTCTGGCGCGCGGCTTCGACATTGTCGCCTATCCGCTCCAGATCGTGACAGTTCCGGCCGAAAGCCTGCAGAAGCCGCGCATGTCCTTTGTCCATGGGGTGCCCGAAGCATCGACCCTTGCCGCCGTGACCTATGCCCAGGACAAGCGGATGCGCCGGGCTCTTCTGCAGCGCGCGGGTCTGGTTGTTCCTC
>PXDM01000141.1 GCA_003565055.1 Paracoccaceae bacterium | reverse complement strand
ATGTCGGCGGCTTCTCCCTTGCCGCACTTGCCGCAGGGGCCGAGAGCGCGCTCGCCGTGGACAGCTCCGCCCCCGCGCTGGCGCTCGCGCAGGAGGGGGCCGAGGCCTCTGGCCTCGCCGCGCGCTTCGCCACGCGTCAGGGCGACGCTTTCGCCACGCTCGACGCGCTCGCGCAGGACGGCGCGCGCTTCGATCTGGTGGTCTGCGACCCGCCCGCTTTCGCGCCCAACAAAGAGGCCCTCGCCGCCGGGCTGCGCGCTTATGAACGCATCGCGCGGCTTGCCGCCCCGCTGGTCGCGCCGGGCGGCTATCTGGGCCTGTGCTCCTGTTCCCATGCGGCGGATCTGAGCGCCTTTCGCAACGCCAGCGCACGCGGTATCGGGCGCGCGGGGCGGCGTGGGCAGCTGATCCATACCGGCTTTGCAGGCCCTGACCACCCGCAACTCCCGCAACTGGCTGAAAGCGGCTATCTCAAGGCTGTGTTCTTCCGGCTGGAGGCATGAGGGCCGTTCTCGACGCCTGCGTGCTCTATCCCACAGTCCTGCGCGACATCCTCATCGGGCTTGCCGCGCGCGGCGGGCTTACCCCGCTTTGGTCTGCACGGATCCTCGGCGAATGGCAGCATGCCGCCGCCCGGCTCGGGCCAGAGGGTGCCGCGATTGCCGCAGGCGAGATCGCGCGGCTGCGCGCCGCCTTCCCGCAGGCCGAAATTCCCGCCGCTCCCGCGCTGGAGCGCCGCCTGCAGCTCCCCGACCCTGCAGACGCGCATGTCCTCGCCAGCGCCATCACTGCCGGAGCGGGGCTGATCATCACGCTGAACCTGCGCGATTTTCCGAATCGCGCCCTCGCCCCTGAAGCGGTCACCGCGCAAAGCCCCGATGATTTTCTCATGTCCGGCTGGCTCGATGACCCGGCCCCGGTGGAAGCCGTCACCGCGGAGGTCCAGGCCCGCACCGAAGCGATTTCAGGGCGCGCACAACCCCTGCGAGCGCTTTTGCGCCGCGCGAAACTGCCACGACTGGGCAAGGCGCTGGGGTAACCATGGCCAAGACAAATTCCCGACCGCCTCTTGCGGCTGACCAAGCGCAGCACTAAGATTCTCTCAACACAGTTCAGATATCAACAGACCCAGCCAAGCGGTCACAGTCATAAAAGGCAGGCGAATGCACGATCCGATCGAAACCTACATGAATCTCGTCCCCATGGTCGTTGAACAGACCAGCCGTGGCGAACGCGCCTATGACATTTTCTCGCGCCTGCTCAAGGAGCGCATCATTTTCGTGACCGGCCCGGTGCATGACGGCATGGCGAGCCTGATCGTCGCCCAGCTTCTCCATCTCGAAGCCGAGAACCCGTCGAAAGAAATCTCGATGTATATCAACAGCCCCGGCGGTGTCGTGACCTCGGGCCTGTCGATCTATGACACGATGCAATATATCAAGCCCAAGGTCTCGACGCTGGTCGTGGGCCAGGCGGCCTCGATGGGCTCGCTGCTGTTGTGCGCGGGCGAAAAGGGAATGCGCTTCTCGCTGCCCAATTCGCGCATCATGGTGCACCAGCCCTCGGGCGGGTTTCAGGGTCAGGCGACCGATATCTCGATCCATGCGCGCGAGATTCTGGAACTCAAGGAACGGCTCAACAAGATCTATGTCCACCATACCGGCCAGACCCTCAAGAAAGTCGAGGATGCGCTGGAGCGCGACAATTTCATGACCGCCGAAATGGCCAAGGATTGGGGCCTGATCGACGACATCGTGACGTCGCGCGCCGAAACGAGTGGCGCATGAGCAAAGCACAGCACCTGATCACGACGATTTCGGGGGGGAGGTGCAGTTTTGCATTGTCCCTGCCCGGTCTGTCGCCTACCCTAAGACGAGAAGAGGGTGTCAAACCCCGCGTCATGCACGCGCCTATCGCAGTAAAGTCTACAGAGGTTTGAGATGCCGACATCCGATTCAGACAGCAAAAACACACTTTACTGCTCGTTCTGCGGCAAAAGTCAGCATGAAGTGCGCAAACTGATCGCGGGTCCGACCGTCTTCATCTGCGACGAATGTGTCGAACTCTGCATGGACATCATCCGCGAGGAAACCAAATCCGGCGGGCTCAAAACCACCGATGGCGTGCCCACGCCGCGCGAGATCTGTAACGTGCTCGATGACTATGTGATCGGGCAGGAACAGGCCAAGCGGGTCCTCTCGGTCGCGGTGCATAACCATTACAAGCGGCTCAACCATTCCGGCAAGGCGGGCGAGGTCGAGCTGTCGAAATCGAACATCCTGCTGATCGGGCCAACGGGCTGCGGCAAGACGCTTCTGGCGCAGACACTCGCGCGCATCCTCGATGTGCCCTTCACGATGGCGGATGCCACCACGCTGACCGAGGCCGGCTATGTCGGCGAGGATGTCGAGAACATCATCCTCAAACTGCTGCAGGCGTCCGAATACAATGTCGAGCGCGCGCAACGCGGCATCGTCTATATCGACGAGGTCGACAAGATCACGCGCAAATCCGACAACCCCTCGATCACCCGCGATGTCTCGGGCGAAGGCGTGCAGCAGGCGCTCCTGAAACTGATGGAAGGCACAGTGGCGTCCGTGCCGCCGCAGGGCGGGCGCAAGCATCCGCAGCAGGAATTCCTGCAAGTGGACACGACGAATATCCTCTTCATCTGCGGCGGGGCCTTTGCAGGTCTCGACCGGATCATCAACATGCGCGGCAAGGGGTCGGCCATTGGCTTCGGCGCTGATGTGAAGGACGAATCGCAGATCACGGTTGGCCAGGCGCTCACGCAACTGGAGCCGGAAGACCTGCTGAAATTCGGCCTGATCCCGGAATTCGTCGGTCGTCTGCCTGTTGTCGCGACGCTGATGGATCTCGATGAAGATGCGTTGGTCACAATCCTCACCCAGCCGAAGAACGCGCTGGTCAAGCAGTACCAGAAACTCTTCGACATTGAAGGGGTCGATCTGACTTTCACCGATGAGGCTCTGCGCGCCATCGCCAAGCGGGCAATCGCCCGCAAGACCGGTGCGCGCGGGTTGCGCTCGATCATGGAAGACATCCTGCTCGACACGATGTTCGAACTTCCGGGGATGGAGAATGTCAGCGAAGTGGTGGTGAACGAGGAATCCGCGACCTCGGCCGCGAAACCGCTGATCATCTACACGGATGCGAAAAAGACAGCCGCCAGCGCAGGCTGATCGCGGGCTCATTTTCGCAAAGTAAAAAAAAGAGGGCCACGGCCCTCTTTTTTCGATGACATGCTGGCCAGACGCTGAGATCAGCCGTCGCCTGTCAAAAGACGTTGCGCGCAGCCTGCACAGCGAAACTCGCCACAGCCCAACCCGGTTGCCCGGCGGCATTCAGCCCCCCAGCGCATGGGCGACGCAAAGCGCCGCGCCAGCGCTGCACGTCTCGAAGCCGCTCAGCCCCGCGCGCGTCGTCCGCCGCGCCGCCCGCCTGTGCGCGCGCCAGCTTCCATCGCCGCGCGCGACGCTTCGGCAAAGCTCACCCCGTCTTTGACGCTTTCCAGCACTTTCGCAAGCCCGATCCAGGCCCCGCCATTCGGGTCGTGATTCATCAGCAGATTGGCCGCCCGGATCGCTTCCATCTCGACGGACCGCACCGGGTTCATGATCGCGCTCGTCATGCCCGCGCCAATCGCCATCGGCAGAAACGCCGCATTCACCCCATGCCGGTTGGGCAGCCCGAAGCTGATATTCGATGCGCCGCAGGTCGTGTTCACGCCCAACTCGCTGCGCAACCGCCGCACCAGATCGAAAACCTGCTGCCCCGCTGTCGCCATCGCTCCGATGGGCATGACCAGCGGATCGACCACGATATCATGCGCCGGGATGCCGAAATCCGCCGCCCGCTCGACGATTTTCTTCGCCACGGCAAAACGCACATCCGGATCCTCGGAAATCCCTGTATCGTCGTTGGAAATCGCCACGACCGGCACATTATATTGCTTGACCAGCGGCAGGATCGCTTCCAGCCGCTCTTCCTCGCCTGTCACCGAATTCAGCAGGGGCCGCCCGCTGCACGCCTCAAGCCCCGCTTTCAGCGCCTCGGGCACCGAGCTGTCGATACAGAGTGGCACATCCACCAGCGCCTGCACCCGCGTGCAGAGCTCGCGCATCAGCGGCGGCTCAACGAAATTGTTGTCGGCATAGCGCGGGTCTTCGGCCATCTTGTTGGAAAACACCGCGCCCGAATTGATGTCGAGCACCATCGCGCCGCAAGCCACCTGCTCCAGCGCATCGCGCTCGACGGTCGAAAAATCCCCGGCCTCGAGTTCAGCGGCCAGCTTCTTGCGGCCCGTGGGGTTGATGCGCTCCCCGATCACGCAGAACGGCTCGTCAAAGCCGATGATCACAGTGCGGGTGGCCGATTCGATGACAGTGCGGGTCATGCGCGCTCCGATTTCAGTTGAGGGTCGCTGGCTGTGCGCTCGCACCGCCATGCATCCGGGTCCAGTCGGTATTCGTCTTGATCCCGCCGAGCGGGAAGAAATGCAAAGCCTCGACCGCGAAAGCCGGATTCGCCACCTTATGCGCGGCCAATTCCTCCACCAGCGTCGTCGGCTCAAAGGGCAAAAGCAGTTTCGACACATCCTTGGCGCGTTTTTGCAACACGCGCAGCGACGGGCCAACCCCGCAGGCAATCGCGAATTTGATCAGCGTCTGCAGTTTCGCAGGCCCCGCCACGCCCAGATGCACCGGCAGGTCGATCCCCTCGCGGCGCAGCCCCTTGGCCCAGGCAATGATCGGCGCGGCTTCAAAGGCAAATTGCGTGACAATCGCCATCTCAATGCCGCGCGCACGGGCAAAATCCTCTTTCCAGCGCAGGGCTTGCAGGATTTCCGCTTGCCCACCATCCGGCCCGATATCGCGGTTGCCCTCGGGATGGCCCGCGACATGCAGCCTCCGGAAATCGTCGAAAAGCCCGGTTTCCATCAACTGCATGGAGCTCTCGAAGCCCCCTTTCGGCGTGGTCGGGCTGCCGCCCAGCATCAGCGCCTCGCGCACATCCGCCTCGCCACGGTAGCGCGCGACCCAGTCAGCCAGTTCGCGGCGATCCGCGATGATGCGGGCGGGGAAATGGGGCATCGGCTCCATGCCCGCCTGGCGCAACCGTGCCGCAGTCGCAGCCATATCCGCAATCGGCGTGCCGTCGATATGGGCGATATAGACGCGCGTGCCTTCGGGCAGAATGGAACGGAAATCGGCAATCTTCTCGGCCGTGCGCGGCATTACCTCCATCGAGAAGCCGCGCATCAGCGCCGCGACCTGGCCATTCACGGGCTCGATCCGCGCAGCCGGACGTTTGAAATCGAAAAGTGCCATCAGCCCCTCCAGAAACCGAAATGATGCCACGGATCACGCCCACCCATCAGCGGCGATCAAGGCCCGAAGCTTCTCGGCGTCATACTCCGCTTCGAGCCGGGCTGCGGTGGATTTCGCGACATCTTCATCACTGCCAGCGACGTCGACCGGGGCGGATTTGCGCCACTCGCCAAGATAGGCATCGGCGTCTTTCGCGCCCACACGCATCGCGCAACGGTCTATCGCCTGCTCGAACCGCTCCGAGAGCTGGATCTTCTGCGCGCGCCGCCCCTTGCCGACAATCACTTGCGCCGGAATATCGCGCCAACTGACAATCACCACTTGCGCCATCGCCTTGCCCCTCTGCCGCTGCCTGTCCTTGGTCTAGGCCATTGCACGCGCACCACGCCACTGCCAGCGACGGCCAAGACGCAGATTGCGACGCGCGCCTGACCCGGCTCGCTGCGACACTAGGTCTTGCTAAACAAGTGCACCCGGATTACGCTTGCGCTAACTCATATTTGGAGGGCGAGACATGACGCCCGAGCGTCCCAATGGCACGGGCGCTGAACCGACGCTTTCTGGCACTGCAGAAGCTCCTGCGGCGACCATCTCGGCAAAGGCCCCGCGCCGCCCCAAATCCGGTTCACCGCAGCTTTATGCGGCGCTGGATCTGGGCACCAACAGTTGTCGCATGCTGATTGCGCGCCCGCAGGGTGGGCAGTTCGAAGTCGTGGACAGCTTTTCCAAGGCGGTGGAGCTTGGCACCGGGCTCAAAAGCTCCGGCATCTTGTCTCACAGACCGATGCAGCGCACCTTGCAGGCGCTGCGCATCTGCCGCGCGAAGCTCGAACAGCATGGCGTGCGCAAAATGCGGCTGGTCGCGACCGAAGCCTGCCGGCGCGCGCGCAACGGCCCGGATTTCATGCGCCGCGCCCATCGCGAAACCGGGCTCAAGCTCGATGTGATCACAGCCGAGGAAGAAGCCCGGCTCGCGGTTGTCTCCTGCGCCTCGCTGGTTGCGCCCGATACCGAGCAGCTTCTGGTGATCGACATCGGCGGCGGCTCGACCGAACTGGTCTGGATCGACCTCTCCGCTGTGCCGCCCGAAAAGCGCGGAAATGCGATCATGCATATGCATCGCGGCCCGCTGAAACGCGACCCTGCCCCCGGTTATCCGCATGTCGTCGACTGGATTTCCGTGCCGCTGGGCGTCGCGACCCTGAAGGACCATTTCCGCGAGGTCGATGACGACGCTGCCCGTTTCGCGCTCATGAGCTGGTATTTCGAGGAACAGCTCGAAGCCTTCGCGCCCTATCGCGATGCGACCGCGCATGACAAATTCCAGATCATCGGCACCTCGGGCACGATCACGACAGTCGCCGCCTCCTATCTGCGGCTCAAACGCTATGACCGCAACAAGGTCGACGGGCTGGTGATGAATTCCAACCAGGTCGATAGTGTGATCCGCGAATACCTGGCGCTGGGGCCGACAGGGCGACGCGAGGACCCGCGAATTGGGCGCGACCGGCACACGCAGATCATGTCCGGCGCGGCGATTCTGACCGCGCTCATGCGCGTCTGGCCGACCGAGCGGATGTCTGTGGCAGATCGCGGTCTGCGTGAGGGGCTTCTTTTCGCGCAAATGAGCCGCGATGGCGCGCTTGATATGAAACCTTAGGAAAGCCCGGCAAGATCATGAAAACCAAGAACACATCCGGGCGCGGACAGCGCGAATTGAAGGTTAAGGTCAAGACCGCGCGCGGCCGCAAGCTCAGCTCGACGCGCTGGCTGGAGCGGCAGCTCAATGACCCCTATGTGGCCGCCGCCCGCCGCGACGGGTATCGGGGCCGCGCCGCCTACAAGCTGATCGAGCTCGATGACAAATACCGCTTCCTCGTGCCTGGCGCACGGGTGGTCGATCTCGGCTGCGCACCGGGTGGCTGGCTGCAAGTGGCCGCGACGCGCGTCAATGCGCTGGGGGAGCGCGCAGGCAAGCGCGTGGGCACAGTGCTCGGTGTCGATCTGCAAGAGGTCGAGCACCTCCCCGGCACCGAGGTCCATGTGCTTGATTTCCTTGCCGAAGGGGCTGAAGAGCAGGTCAAGGACTGGCTCGGCGGCCCGGCTGATGTGGTCATGTCGGACATGGCCGCCGCCTCATCAGGGCACAAACAGACCGACCATCTGCGCATCATGGCGCTCTGCGAAGCCGCCGCCTATTTCGCCTTCGACGTGCTGGAAGAAGGCGGCACTTTCGTCGCCAAAGTCCTCGCCGGGGGGGCAGAGGGTGAGTTGCAGCAACTTCTGAAACAGAATTTCAAGAAAGTGGCGAATGTGAAACCGCCCGCCAGCCGCTCCGACAGCTCCGAAAAATATGTTGTTGCCCAAGGCTTTCGCGGGCGATCTTCACGCATTACATCAGATAATGCAAGCTAAACAGTCGGCGCCCTGCTGCGCCATGCGCCTGCCGGGGTAAGGGGCGATGGGGTTTTTTATCAAATTCGCACTCACGGCCATCGCCCTTTTGGGCGCGCTCATCGCCGTGCTCGCGCTTGCGCAGACCTCGCTCCTCTTTCCTCGCGCATTGGTCGGCCCCCTGCCCGACCTGCCCCAAGGCACGCGCGACCTGCGCCTTGAACGCCCCGGTGGCGATGTGCTCCACGGCCATCTGATCCCCGGCACCGACCCGGAGCGCCCCGTTTTGCTGGGCTTCGGCGGCAATGCCTGGAATGCGGGTGCGGTCGCGCTTTTCCTGCATCAGATCGCGCCCGCGCATACGGTGGTGGCTTTTCATTATCGCGGTTACGCCCCGAGCACGGGACGCCCCTCCGCCAGCGCCCTCAAGCACGATGCCGAGGCGATCTTCGACCTGATCGCAACAGAGACCACCCCCCAGATCATCGCCGTGGGCTTCAGCATCGGCAGCGGTGTCGCGGCCCATCTCGCCGCCAGCCGCCCCCTGCGCGGCACGGTTCTGGTCACGCCTTTCGACCGCCTGAGCCGCGTCGCAAAGGCGAGCTTCCCCTTCGCCCCGGTCGGGCTGCTCTTTCGCCACGAAATGGACGCCGAGGCAGCCCTGCGCAGCACCGAGACACCGGTTTCTCTGATCATCGCCACGCGCGACGAGGTCATCTCCCCCAAGCGCGGCGAAGCGCTTGCCACCGCGCTGCCCCGCACGCGCGTGACCCGGATCGCGGCGGGCCATAACGACATCTACAACCATCGCGACTTCGCCCCGGCGCTGCGCGACGCGCTTGCGGGGCTGTGAGGCGGAACGCCGGAATGGGTTTCCCACAAAGACGTATACAGGGATGGAGCAGCCCATCAGGGGCATGCGGGCATGGCGCAGCAAGACACTGCTCTTCGCAGGCGCGGCATTGCACCTCCCCCATAGCGACGGGACTGGGCGGAATCTGGTGACCACGCGCCCGCTTCGCGACGCCGAAGGCAGAGCCGATCCCAAGGCACGGCGACACCTACCCGCATCTCCTCCATGAACGAGATGCTCTGCAGAGGTGGAGCGCGATGCCGAGGCCGTGGTCACACGCACGCGCCCGGCACATCGTCTCCAGATCGCGCAGGGTTTCGCAGCCATGGTTCTCGGGCTGGCGCGTCCCCGGAAGGTTCAGGTTCGGGCCATTCAGCGCCTGGATGGTGCGCGCGCTCATGCGGGGCTGTGTCCGTCACGGATCGTGATGCGCGCGCACAGGTCCTGCGCGACGGCAAGACTGCGGGCAGTGGCCATGGTCATCTGAGGCAGGATCATCCATTCCAGACCCCAAGCTACACCGGAACGTTCCTGTTCGTGCACCAGCGCGTGATGCATGCCCGCCACCTGCGTCGCGTTGAACCGCGCAAGCGTCACCAGCAATTCCGCCAGCACTGGGTTCTGCTTGTGCGGCATGGCTGACGATCCGCCCCCGCCGCGGATCTGCAAAGCGTCGATCCCCTGCTGGGCCATCAGGCAGACATCCTGTCCCATTTTGCCCAGACTGCCCGTGATCAGCGACAAGCGCCCGGCATGCGCGGCGATCTGCGCGCGGGTGCTGTGCCATGCCGGGGCGTCGTGCAGGTCCAACTGCCGGGCCATCTCGGCTGCGACAACCGGGGCGGCGGCACCCAGCCCGGCCCGATCCCCGACCGGCCCGCCGAGTTGCAGCCGTTCAACCGAGGAGCGCTGCGCCGACAGCGCTGCGGCGTGGTCCGCAAGCGGTGTGGCCCAGCTTGCCGCGCGATGCGCAAAACGGATCGGCAACGCGGCTTGCATCCGGGTCCGGCCCATGATCTCGACATGACCTGACGCGGAGCTCAGGGCCGACAGCGCGGCGCATAGCTCCGCCAGCCGCGCGGCGAGCAGCTCGTTGATATCGCGCAAGGTCAGGGACAGCGCGGTGTCGATCACATCCTGCGAGGTCATGCCGACGTGAATTAAATCAGAGTCGTCGCCAGCGGCAGCCTTGATCTGGCGGATGAGTTCGGGCACGGGCACCCCATCGCGCGCGGTGCCGCTGCGCAGGGCATCGAGATCCGGGATGCAGGTCTCGATGACGCGAGCGGCGCGGTCGGCCCTGACCTTTGGCCAGGTTCCGGCATGGGCTCGGGCGCGGGTATAGGCCGCCTCGATCCGCAACATATGGGCGATCTGCCGGTCGGGTGCCCAGATGGCCGCTGCTTGCCGATCACCGAAAAGCCCGCCGAGCCAGCGATGGGAGAAGACATCGGCACTCATGGCGTATCGCCGCGCATGTCACGGATGGCCTGCGCCACGGCGTCGGGCGCCTCGATGCAGGGCAGATGCCCGCAATCCCCGAGCACGGTGAGGCGCGCGCCGGGGATGAGCGCGGCCAGCGCGCGGACCAGATCGGGCGGGGTTGCAAGATCGTCCGCCCCGGCAATGCAGATCGTGGGCTGGCGCAGCATGCGAGTGCTGTCGCGCAGGTCCGTGTCGCGGATCGCAGCACAGACGGCGGCGTATCCGCTATGCGATGTCCGCACCAGCATGTTGCGATACCCTGCCAGATCTGCGGGCCGCCCTGCCCGGAAATCATCCGAAAACCAGCGCTCTAGGATGGCATCGGCCAGCGGCTCGATCCCGTCGCGCGTGACCGTGTCGATCCGGGCGTTCCAGCCGTCAGCATCGCCGATCCGCGCGCCTGTGCAGCACAGCACAAGCCGCGCCACCAGATCGGGCCGCGCCGATGCGAGGCCCTGCGCGATCATCCCGCCGACCGATACGCCACAGACCAACGCGCCAGTGAGCCCCAGATGATCCATCAGCGCGGCAACATCCGCAACAAGGCAGTCCATGCCCGACGCGCCATCGTCGGACAGCCCATGCCCCCGCTTGTCAAGACAGAGCACGGGCCCATGCGGGGGCAGACGCGCGATCACATCATCCCAGATGCGAAAATCGGTCCCGAGGGAGTTGAGAAACACCACCGGCATCCCCTCCCCTGAACGAAAGCGATAATGCAGCGATGCGTCGTTTATCCTTGCGAACATCATGCGACACTGCTCGCCTCGGTCGCGGCGCGCAGGTCGCCCCCGGTGACGCCCTCGGCACATTCGGCGATCCTCAGACCGCCCGGCATCATGTCGAGCACACCCAGATTGGGGATGTTCCGGTCCACCACGCCCTTGCCGGTCAGCGGCAGGCTGCGGGATTTCAGAAGCCCGTCCGGGGCCTCTGCCGCAGTGTTGTAGATCCTCCTCATACCGCGACCTTTCTCAGCCCGAGGATCTCCCGCGCCTGTTGCCATGTGGCGACGGGGCGCTCGTGTTGCGCGCACAGATCGGCCGTGCGCCGCACCAGCGCCGCGTTCGACGGCGCGAGCCGGTCGCGGTCGAGCCGGACATTATCCTCCAGTCCGGTGCGCGCATGGCCGCCCGCCGCGATGGCCCAGTCATTCAGCGTCAGTTGATGCGCGCCAATCCCCGCCGCGCACCACGGCGCCTCGGCCCCGAAGAGCCGCCGCACCGTGTGGATGTAATAGTCGAACACGTCCCGGTCGACCGGCATCGCGTTCTTCACGCCCATCACGAACTGGACATAGGGCGTGCCCGCGATCTGCCCGGCATCGGCCATCGCGCTGGCCTTGAGGATATGGCTCAGGTCGAAGGCCTCGATCTCCGGCTTGACACCGTGGGTCCGCATTTCAGCGGCCAGCCAGTCCACCAGATCGGGCGGGTTCTCGTAGACGCGGGTGGGAAAGTTGTTCGACCCCACCGCGAGCGAGGCCATGTCGGGCCCCAGCGACAAAATACCCCCGCGGCTCTGCCCCGCGCCAGACCTCCCGCCGGTCGAGAACTGGATGATCATGCCGGGGCAGTATTTTTCGATGCCCTCCTTGAGCGCCGCGAATTTCTCGGGGTCGGAGGACGGGGTTTCGTCATCGTTGCGCACATGAGCATGGACGATGGACGCGCCCGCATCAAACGCGGCATGCGTGCTCTCGATCTGCTCGGCCACGGTGATCGGCACAGCGGGGTTGTTGGCCTTGGTGGGCAGACTGCCGGTGATCGCGACGCAGATGATGCAGGGCTGAGTCATGGTGCCCTCACACATCGAAAAAGACGGTTTCGCCATCGCCCTGAAGACGGATGTCGAAATGATAGCTGGAACCGTCGGCGCGTGCGATCAGCGTGGCGCGGCGATGGGCCTGCTCGATCAGGTTCAGGACCGGGTCGGCGGCATTGGCCGCGTCCTCGTCCCCGAAATACATCCGGGTGTTCAGCCCGACATTGATGCCCCGTGCGATCAGCCAGAGGTTGAGATGCGGGGCCATGAGACCTCCGCCCCGCCCCATCACCGCGCCCGGCTTGACCGTCTCGAACGAGAACCGGCCCGTCTCGAAATCCGGGATT
>PXDM01000098.1 GCA_003565055.1 Paracoccaceae bacterium | reverse complement strand
TACCGCAACTTCCGCCCCGGCGCGCCCAAGCCGCAAGCGCAGATGATCACGCCCTCCGGCCCCGATCTCGCGCGGCTGGGTGCGATTGCCGAAGGCGAGGGCCTGACCCGCGATCTGATCAACACACCGGCCTCGCATATGGGCCCCGCCGAGCTGGAGGCCGCGCTGCAAGACCTCGCCACGCGGCATGGGGCCTCGCTCGAGGTGATCACCGGCGAAGACCTTCTGGCCCAGAACCTGCCGCTGATCCACGCTGTGGGCCGCGCCTCGACACGCGCGCCGCGTCTGCTGGATCTGCGCTGGGGCAGCACCGGGCCGCGCCTCACGCTGGTCGGCAAAGGCGTGTGTTTCGACACGGGCGGGCTGAACCTCAAGCCCGGCGGCTCGATGGGGCTGATGAAGAAGGACATGGGCGGGGCGGCCACTGTCATGGGGCTTGCGCATATGATCATGGCGCAGGGCTGGCCAGTGCAGTTGCGCGTGCTGATCCCGGCAGTGGAGAACGCCGTTTCGGGCAATGCCATGCGCCCCGGCGACATCCTGACCTCGCGCAAGGGCCTGAGCGTCGAGGTCAACAATACCGATGCCGAAGGCCGCCTCGTGCTCGCCGATGCGCTCACGCTTGGCGATGAGGAAAACCCCGATGCGATGATCTGCATGGCGACGCTGACCGGTGCCGCGCGCGTGGCGCTCGGCCCCGATGTGCCGCCCTTCTTCACCCGCGACCCTGACATTGCCGCCAGCGTGATGCAGGCCAGCGCGCGGGTGCGCGATCCGCTCTGGCAATTGCCGCTGCACCCGGCCTATGAGCGCAAGATCGAGCCCGGCATCGCCGATCTCGACAATGCGCCCGCAGGTGGCATGGCGGGCGCGATCACGGCGGCGCTGTTTCTGCACCGCTTTGTCGAGACCTGCCCGCGTTTCGCGCATTTCGACATCTATGGCTATCAACCCAGCGCCGCCCCCGCCCGCCCCAAAGGCGGCGTTGGCCAGGGCGCGCGCGCGCTCTTTGCCGCGCTGCCCGAGGTACTGGCGCTGTGAGCGACCCGCGCCTGACCCCGTTCAGCGGGCGCGTGGCCCATGCCCGTCTGCAAGGCCAGATCGACGCGCCTGCCTTCAGCGAAGGCCAGATGATGCGCCTGCGCGCGCCCCATGCCGATCTGCTGCGCGCCCCCCAAGGCAAGCGCGACCGCCAGATCCTGCGCGGCGCGCGGCTTTGCGTGATCGACCAGTCGAGCGACATGGCCTATGTGCAGGCCGAGGGCGACGGCTATTGCGGCTGGCTGGCGCAAGCCGCGCTTGGCCCCGATCACCCGGTCACGCACCGGGTCAGCGCCCGCGCCACGCATCTCTATTCCGCGCCTGATCTCAAGAGCCCGGATCTCGGCACGCTCACGCTCAACAGCCTAGTGCAGATCACGGCGAAGACGGGGCGTTTCGCGCAGACCACCGAGGGGCATTGGCTGCCAGAGCAGCATCTGAGCGCGCTCACGGAGCCCGCGCATGACCCGGTGAGCGTGGCAGAATCGCTTTTGGGCACGCCCTATCTCTGGGGCGGCAATACGGCCTCGGGGCTTGATTGCTCGGCGCTGGTCCAACTGGCGCTCCATGCCTGCGGCCAGCCCTGCCCCGGTGACAGCGACCTGCAGGAAGCCGGTCTCGGCCCCGCCCTGCCCGCGAACACCGCCCCCCAGCGCGGCGATCTTCTGTTCTGGCGTGGACATGTCGCCTGGGTCAGTGATCCCGGCACGATCCTGCACGCGAATGCGCATACGATGAGCACCGCCTATGAGCCGCTCGACGCCGCCATCGCCCGCATCGCGCCCGAGAGCCCGGTGACCAGCCATATCCGCCTCTCCTGAGCCTGCGTGGATGTTCGCCACCTGACACAGGATACCCCTGTGACTGCTTGGAGCCCTTAGCGGTCATTGCGCGACTTTCGGAACGTGCTAATAATCAGCAGATGAAAAAATACACGATCCGACATGACAAAAACGAAGCCAAAGGAGCTTTCAGGGGCGACGGACGTCTTGCCTTGGGGGTAACCTTCGGTGTCTTGGGGGTGGTTCTCGCAGTTATTGTATTCGAGTTTTTTTGGGGCGACATTGATCGGTCTGAATACGTACAATTTGCACCATTGATCATTTCTTTGTTGGTTGCAGCGGGCTCAACATATTTTGCAGCATACGCGCTGCTTGAGCAGCGTCGAGCACGCGAAGCCAGCACTGATCCAGTCTTGATTGTCCATCTTGGTCAACGAGCCGATGCACGAGAATTGATTACCTTCAATGTGACAAACGTTGGTGCTGGAGCGGCGCTCAACGTACTTCTCGATGTTGATGAACCTGACGACGATGATGACGACCGACCGAAGCGAAACTACCTACGTCACATATTCAAACCACACCATCCTTTCACGGTAATCCTACAGGGAAACTCGGTAGCGTTTGACTTTGCCTTAGGGTGGCATCTTCTGGGGCAAAATTCGTCTGAGCAGATCGATAGGGGGCTGCCGCTACACCCTGTGCCGCCTTTTCAGGCAAGGCTGTCTTATGAAGATCTCGCAGGTGGCAAATATGAGAGCGAGTTTACTATTGATGTCCGCGAACTTCGTGGGCTCAGTGCAAGCAAGTCTCCCCAAATGCGCATGGTAACTGCGCTTGAAAAAATCGCAAAGAAAAGCTGACAAAGAGGCCCGGAGCGAATGGCAGCTTCGTCCGCATAGCTGACGTTGTCC
>PXDM01000532.1 GCA_003565055.1 Paracoccaceae bacterium | reverse complement strand
GTCGCGCCCAAAACCTTCGGCGCAACACTGCAAACCTGCCTCGAATTTCACGCATCAGCAACCAACGCCGCTTCCGCTCCCAGCAACTCCCGCCGCCGGTGAGCGCTATCTAGGCAATCAACACCACCACCGCAAGAGGCTTTTTGATCTTTGTGGCAGTTTTTTGAAATTGCCCGAAAATTCAGCAATCTTGCGCAATTTTGTTACGAAACTCACCGCGCAGCTTGCCGGATATACCCCGCTGCCACGCATCTTCTGGACAAATGCGCCGAAACCAGTGCGGCGCATGCCCCTATAGCGCGGATTCGGCTTTCTCGGACAGAATCAGCCATTCTTCCTCAGCCTGCTCCAAGGCGGTCTGGCGCGTTGCCAGCGCCTCGGTCGCCTTCTGGAACTTCACCGGCGCGCGGGTGAACAGGTCTGGATCGGACAGCAACTCGCCGAGTTTCGCGATTTCCGCCTCCAGCCGATCAATCTCGGCAGGCAGGCTCTCAAGCCGGTGCGATTCGGTGAAGCTCAGCCCGCGCTTTTGGGCTGCCTTGGGTTTGCCTTTGGGCGCGGCACCCTGCGCAACCGGCGCCGGAGCGGCCTTCGCCCCCGGCCCCGCCTGCGCCTGTGCATCCGACCAGCCGCCCGCATAGGCCGTCACGTGGCCCTCCCCCTCGAAGACCAGTGTCGTGGTCGCGATCCGGTCGATGAAATCGCGGTCGTGGCTCACCAGCAGCACGGTCCCGTCGAAGTCGCTGAGGATATCCTGCAGCAGATCGAGCGTCTCGATGTCGAGGTCATTGGTCGGCTCGTCGAGCACCAGCAGATTGGCCGGTTGCGCCATGATCCGCGCGAGCAGCAGCCGCGCCTTCTCGCCGCCCGAAAGCGAGCGGACAGGCGCGCGCGCCTGCGCTTCATCGAACAGAAATTCCTTCAGATAGCCCACGACATGCTTGGGCTGGCCGCGCACCATGACCTGATCGGCCTGCCCCGAGACCCGCATCAGCGGATCGCCGGTCAGGTTTTCCCAGAGCGTCGCATTGGGGTCGAGCTGTGCGCGGCTCTGGTCGAACACGGCTGTCACCAGATTGGTGCCGCGCCGGATGCGGCCCTGATCGGGCTCCGTCTCACCAGTGATCAGGCGCAGGAGCGTCGTCTTGCCCGCGCCATTCGGGCCGACAAAGGCCACGCATTCGCCGCGCATCACCCGCAGCGAGAAATCCTTCACGATCACCCGGTCGCCGAAAGCCTTGGTCACATGCTCCAGTTCTGCCACCAGCTTGCCCGAAGGGGGAGCGGCTTCCAGCGCCATCGCAGCCGTGCCCTGCCGTTTGATCTGGCCCGCACGCTCGGCCCGCAGCGCCTGCAGCGCACGCACGCGGCCCTGATTGCGCTTGCGCCGGGCCGAGATGCCTTCGACCGCCCAGCGCGCCTCGGCCTTGATCTTGCGGTTGAGCTTGTGGCGGGCCTCGTCTTCCTCGGCCCAGATTGTATCGCGCCAGTCCTCGAAGCCGTCAAAACCGGCCTCACGCCGGCGCACCTGCCCGCGATCCACCCAAAGCGTGGCGCGGGTCAGCGCGCGCAGGAAGGCGCGGTCATGGCTGATCAGCACAAATCCCGCGCGGGTCTCGCGCAGACGGGCCTCCAGCCAGCCGATCGCATTGATGTCGAGATGGTTGGTCGGCTCATCGAGCAGCATCAGTTCGGGCGCCTCAGTCAGCAGTTTCGCAAGCGCCGCGCGCCGCCGCTCCCCGCCCGAAGCACGCGCCGGGTCGAGGCCAGGGTCGAAATCAAGCCCCTCGGCAGCCATTTCCACGCGGTAATGCTCCGCCGGGTCAAGGTTCTGCGTGGCGAAATCGCCCAAGGTCGCGAAGCCCGCGAAATCGGGATCCTGCTCCATATAGCCCACGCTCGTACCGGGCGAGAGACTGCGCGTGCCCGCATCGGCCTCCGTGAGCCCGGCCATGACCTTCATCAGCGTGGATTTGCCCGACCCGTTGCGCCCGACCAGCGCGACCCGGTCGCCGGGCTGGATGACCAGATCGAGCGCGTCAAAGACCGGATTGCCGCCGAAAGTCAGCGAGATGTTCGAGAGTTGAAGAAGCGGTGCTTGTGCCATGGCGCGGATATAAGCTGCCCGGCGCAGGCGCGAAAGGGCTTTTCGCGGGCCTATCGCGCCCGCCAATCCAGCACGGCCTCAATCGCTGCGCGGATCGCCGTCAGATAGCGCGGGTCCGAGGCCGGAGGCTCGGCCACAGGGGCGCGCGCAAGGGCGACTGACATCAACGTGCCATTGCCCAGACGCGGATGCAGCCGTCCCATCGCCTTGCGGTAGCGATCCGCGTGATGGGCCTGGCCAAGCATGTCGGCCATCAGTTCCGGCCAGATACACTCGGACTGCGCCAGCAACACGCGCGCGGCAGCGCGGATATCGCCATGGGTGATTTCGCGCATCAGCCAAGCCCCCCGCGCGGACGGCAAGCAGACCGGCGCAGCCGGTCTGCGGGGGGGGGGGGCTCGGTCGATCCATGAGGTGACCGTACGTCCGGGGTGTGACACCGCCCCCCGTGGTGGGCCTCAGGGGTCGAGGTAGCCGTCCAGCTGATCGACGTGGCCGGGACGTCGCAGCTTCGCCAGGGCCTTCGCCTCGATCTGGCGGATGCGCTCCCGGGTGAGACCGAGGTCGCAACCGACCTGTTCCAGGGTCGAGGGCTGCTCGCCCACCAGACCGAACCGCTGCTCGATCACCGTGCGTTC
>PXDM01000403.1 GCA_003565055.1 Paracoccaceae bacterium | reverse complement strand
GCTGAGGGTGTTCTTCCCGCTAGGGTAGTTTCATCACGGATCAACACCGGGGCGGGTAACTGATTGTATCCCCGCGACAGCGCTCTCTCCGGTGCCGTGACAAACGACATTCAACCTAGAAGGAAGATCCCGATATGTCCAACATGACCAAGACCCTTGCCATCGCCGGTGCCGTGACCGCCGCACTGGTCGCGCATACATCGACAGCCACGGCACAGACGAAGGAAAAATGCTACGGTGTGTCGCTGGCCGGTGAAAATGATTGCGCGGCCGGCCCGGGCACTACCTGTGCCGGCACGTCCACCGTCGATTATCAGGGCAACGCCTGGACCCTCGTCGATACGGGCACCTGCGAAAGCATCGAACTCCCGGACGGCCGGACGGGCTCGCTCGAAGAGCTGGACCGCGATCTGCCGTCCTGAACCGCGACTGAAAGCGGGGAGCGCGGCTTCATTCGCGCTCCCTGTTTGCAAGTGTGATTGTAGAAGGCCGCCCCACCATGCCCGACAGCGCCGCCCCCTTTTCCGGACTGCCCGCCGCGCCCGGCGTCGGCTACAAGGCACAGCATTTTGCCGATATCACCGCGGATCCCGCACCCGTTGAATGGCTGGAGATTCACGCCGAGAACTATATGGGCGATGGTGGCCGTCCGATCGCGCAACTGCGCCATCTTGCTGAACGATTCGCGGTTTCCGCCCATGGTATCGGTCTCTCCATCGGGGGTGCAGCGCCGCTTGACCGCGCGCATCTTGCGCGCCTGAAACATCTTTGTGACTGGCTCCAGCCCGTCAGTTTCTCCGAACATCTGGCCTGGTCCACCCATGACAGCCATTTTCTGAACGATCTGCTGCCCCTGCCCTACACATCCGCCACCCTGACCCGTGTCGCCGATCATATCGACGAGGTGCAGGAGACGCTCGGGCGCAGAATGCTCCTGGAGAACCCCTCAAGCTATCTGGCCTTCGCCGAAAGCACGATGGAAGAAACCGAGTTTCTGCAGGAGATCGCCCGGCGCACGGGCTGCGGCCTCTTGCTCGACGTGAACAACGTCTTTGTCTCGGCCACCAATCTTGGCCTTGATCCGTGCGCCTATATCGAGGCGTTTCCCCTCGGGCTTGTCGGCGAGATTCATCTTGGCGGGCATGACGAGGACGCTGATGATCATGGTGCAGCCCTGCTGATCGACAGCCATGGGCGCGAGGTGGCCGATCCTGTCTGGGCCTTGCTCGAACATGTGCTGGACCGCACGGGGCCGAGACCCGTTCTCGTGGAGTGGGATAACAACATTCCCCAATGGCCGGCACTGGCCGCAGAAGCGCGCCGCGCCGCAGAGGCGCTGGGGAGGGTCTGTGCATGACCGTCTCGCAGACCGACTTTCACACAGCCCTTCTCGACCCCGGCCAGCCAGTGCCCGAGGGGCTGACAGACGGTCAGGGCCGCCCCGCCGGTCGGCGCTTTGCCGTCTATCGCAACAATGTCGTCCATAGCCTGACCGAGGCGTTGAAGCTGGGCTTTCCCACGATCGTGAAACTGATCGGCACCAGGAATTTCGAGCGGATGGCGGCGGTATTCCTGCGCGAACATCCCCCCGGCTCGCCAATCCTTTCACGCTATGGCGCGGAAATGCCAGAATTTCTGGCGGCTTTCGACCCGCTGGCGCATCTGGGGTATCTGCCCGATGTGGCCCGGCTGGAACAGGCCATCCGCGTTTCCTATCACGCCGCAGATGCGTCACCTGCTGATCCCGCCATCCTTCAGACCCTGACACCCGGCGCGCTTGCGAAGCTGCGCTTCCGGCTTGCCCCTGCCCTGCAGGTGGTGCGCTCGCGCTGGCCCATTCACAGCATCCGCGCCTTCAATCTCGAGCATGGCCCGAAACCCCTGCCCGGCGCCGAAACCGTGCTGATCCTGCGCCCGCAATTCGACCCCGAGGTGACGCGGATCTGCCCCGCGACAGCGGAATTCATCACGCAGATCGAGGCTGGCGCAACCCTCGATGCCGCCCATGACGCGGCGCTCGCCATAGATGCCGGGTTCGATCTTTCAGCCACGCTCGGCTGCCTTCTGGGCGGCAAGGCGATCATAGAAATACAAGTGGACTGACTCCAATGAACGTTCTCATCACCCTTCACAATGCCATCTTCACGCGCCTTGAGCGTCTCGACTGGCTCTTGCCGATGACCGCGCGCTTTCTCTTTGCGGCGATCTTTCTGATGTATTTCTGGGTTGCGGGGCTGACCAAGCTCGGCAGCGGGTTTTTCGGTATTTTCTCGCCCTCCACCGGTGCCTATGCCCAGATCTTTCCCCGCGCCATGGAGGCGGTGACTTATGATGTGAGCCAACTCACCCTATTTCATACGCTTGTCGTGCTGGCTGGCACCTGGGCCGAGTTCATCCTGCCGCTGCTGATCGTGCTGGGCCTGTTCACGCGCCTTGCGGCACTGGGGATGATCAGCTTCGTTCTGGTTCAGACCCTGACGGATATCTACGGCCATGGCATCCTCGACGACCCGCAAACAATGGGCGCATGGTTCGACAGGGCACCCGACTCGGTGATCATGGATCAGCGCGCCCTGTGGATATTCCTGCTGCTCGTGATTGTGTTCAAGGGCGCGGGCAAACTCTCGCTCGATCAGGTCTTCGCAGGCCGGATGCAGGTCAGGGTCGCAGCTTAGCAGGCTGCCGAAAAAGTGCCTCACTCCTATCTCCAGGTGTCTTGAGCCGGAAAACTCTTACGCGCCACGCTTGC
>PXDM01000311.1 GCA_003565055.1 Paracoccaceae bacterium | reverse complement strand
GTGATGAGCAGTCAGAGCGCTCGCGGTTTTCGTTCCAGAGATTGCCGCCGAACTTCTGCTACATTCCCGGAAAGAAATACCCGTCAATCTTCGGTGACATCTTTGTGGAGCACCTTCAGGTCAGTCGCGTAACGAAGCGCGGGAGTCGCGGTGACCTGATGGAGCAACGTATCGCAGAACTCGAGGCTTCAACCCGCTGAGTACAACGTATAATGAATAGTAATTTTTCTACCTCAACTATGTTAATTAGCTTAGATTTATAAGCAAAAGAATACAACGAAAGATGACCTTTGTCTTCTAAGAAATATTCCGGCTTGATCCGCAGTGAGGCGCAGCGGGCTTCGGCGCCGGCAGTGCTGGCCATGGCGCAGGATCGTCAGCGCAGGGGCGTGACGGGCCGAAGCGATGCGCTGCGCGGTCTTCTGGGCATTGCGCGGCGCTGCTACCACGGTGTTGCGGCTCTGCGCGGCCTGCCGGAAGGGGATCTCGTGCTTCCCGGGGGAGGGCACAAATATGATGAGGTCCGGGCCGAGCTTGCGGCAGCCGCCCGTGATCTGCCGCAGGCCGCCGCTATCGCCCGGGCCCCGCGCAAGCAAGCCCGGTTTGATCCGGGCGCGCTGCGCATCCTGCTGCGCGTGCTGCCCTTGATGTGGCGCACGCAGACCAGCCGGCGCCTGCGCCCTTATTGCGAGGTGCTCAGCCATGCGCAGGCCTTCGCATACGCGCTGCAGCAGGACCCCACCCCGCGGCACTGGCTGATCATCGGCGATCTGAGCCCGTTCCTGATCGCGCTTGCGGGGGCCTGTCGCGCGGCGGGGCACAAGGTGATCTACTGGCAATATTCCTTTCTCGATTTCAAGCACATGCCGGTTGCCTCGGATATCGCCGTGATCCTCAATGACACCGGGCGCGATCTGGCCGTGCCCAAGGGCCAGCCCCGTCTGCCACAGATCTTCTGGCGCCCGCGCGATGCGATCGCGCCGCTGCGGCTGGACGCGCTTGAAACCGGATCGCTGGCCGCCGTGCTGAACGTACATGCCGACGCGCGCGCCCTGCGCCAGCTCGAGGCCTGCAGCACCGCGCTCGACCGCCCCATCGAGGTGCGCCTGCATCCGAACTCAAAGCTGGGCGAAGCCGCCTGGCCCGACGCGCTGACGAAAGCACCGGCGAACGAGCCGCTGGAGGATTTCGCGCAGCGCCACGCGCTGGTCCTGGGCGGGAACACGCAGGCACAGGCGAAGCTGCGTGTCTGTGGCACGCCCGTGGTGCATTGCGCCGGGCTTGACCCGCTGCGTTTTGATCATCACGACTATGTGCGCTCCGGCATCCTGCCGGGCTGGCGCGACCCGCTGGAGGCCGATTTCGCCATGCTGCGGCGGTTCTACGAGGCTGAGGACCATGTGCGCGCGCTTGCAGATCACCTCGGGCCAGAGCCGGAAAATCGCAGACCGACGCTGACGGATCTGCTATCGACACTGGGGACGGGCAGACTGGCGGCGAACACTCCGGAGCTGAGCGAAACACATGGCAGATAGAGTTTCAGATCCTGTGGGCGGGGGCTGGCGCGCAGCGCGCGTCACCTTGCCGGGCAGCACAAGCGCAAGCCTGCCCGGGCGCATCGTCTTCATGATGTTCTCCTTCGTGGTGCTGCCGCCGCTCCTGCTCTGGGAGGCGTGGAACACGGCAAGCGAGCGCTATCGCCACTGGCTGCTGACGGCCTTCATGACCGTCTATGGCACCACCATCGGGATCGGGTTCACCCCCGGCATGCGCGACGGGCCCGATGGGGTGCGCCACCTCTACAGCGCCTATACCCGGTATGTGGACATGAGCCCCGGGCAATTCCTCGACGGGGTCTGGAATATTCTGACCCTCACGCGCGGGGATCACCAGCAGGATCTCTATATTCATACCCTGTCGTATTTCGTCAGTGGCGTGCTGGGCCAGCCCGGCCTGTTCTTCACCTTCGTGGCCTTCGTCTACGGGTATTTCTTTGCGGGCTCGCTCGTCATTGCCCTGCGGGGCTGGCGGTCGGTGCAATTGCCGATCATCACGCTCCTGCTGGTCGTGACCTTTCTTCTGGTCAAGAATATCGAAGGGGTGAACACGGTCCGGACATGGACAGGGCTCTGGGTGCTGGTCTATGCCTGCCTGCAATACCACCAGACCCGGCGGTGGCGTTATCTCCTGCTCATGGCCTGCCCGCCCTTCATTCATATCGGCTGGGCCGTCATGGCGATCCCGGCCTTTGTCGTGGTGGTCTTCGGGTCACGCCCGGTCCTGTATGCGACCCTGTTCCTCGCCTCGAGTCTTACGAATTTCCTGCCAACAGGGGCGCTCGAGGCGCAGTTCAACCGCACCGAGGTCGGCGCGCAGATGATGCGCAGCTATCAGCGCGATACACGGGGCGATGTCGGTGCGGCAGCGACGGCTGTTCTCACCCAGGGCACTGGCGGAAACCGTATCTGGCTCGCCCTGACCCGTGCCGGGGTTCAGAAATGGGCGCTCAACCTCTTTGTGCTGACGCTCGTGGCCTCTGGTGTCTATCTGCTGAGCATGACCGCCTTCCAGCAGAAGATCTTCTCGATCGGGCTCCTGATGATCACGCTGTCGAATTCGATGTGGTTCATATCGGCGCTTTCGAACCGCGCATGGGTCGCCGGGGCCGTGTTCATCGGGCTGGGCTTCATCATGTGGCGGCTGGCCCAGGGCAACCAGATGCGCGTGCCTCTGATGCGCGGGCTCTATC
>PXDM01000362.1 GCA_003565055.1 Paracoccaceae bacterium | reverse complement strand
GGACTGGTCGAGTGCATTTTCAGCATCGAAGAAACCTTCGATGTGGCGGTGCCTTTCAATGCGAATACGCCCGACCAGCCGGGCTTCGATATCTCATCGGTCGGTGCGATCATCACTGAGGTCGAAAAACTGGTGGCGCGCCAGGCGGCATGACGCGGGTTGTCCTCACGGGGGCAGGGACCCTCAATCCACTCGGCAAAGATGTGCCCGAAACCTTCGCGGCGATGCAAGCGGGGCGTTGCGCGATCGGCCCTCTGACCTGCCGGGATGTGGACCGCCTTGGCATCCAGATCGGGGCCGAAATCCGAGAGTTTGATCCGGCGGAGCATTTCCCGCGCAACGCGCTGGCCCTGCTGGACAGGTTTTCCCAGATCGCCCTTGTGGCCGCACGCGAGGCGATTTCGCAGGCGGGGCTCGATCTTTCGGGCGCGCTGGGCTTTCGTGCGGGCGTGATCCTCGGGACGGCGGGGGGCGGCAATACCACGGTCGATGACAATTACCGCACCGTCTATGCGGAGGGCAAGAACCGGGTCCATCCGCTGGTCGTGCCGCGATTGATGCATAATGCCGCGACCTCGCATGTGGCGATGGAATTCGGGCTGAGGGGGCCGAGCCTGACCGTCTCGACCGCCTGCGCATCGGCCAATCACGCCATGGGGCAGGCGCTGCAAGTTCTGCGCGCAGGGCAGGCGGATGTGATGGTCACCGGCGGGTCCGAGGCGATGCTCTGTTTCGGGGGCATCAAGGCCTGGGAAGGCTTGCGCGTCATGTCGCGCGACACATGCCGGCCCTTTTCGCGTGACCGCTCCGGTATGGTGCAGGGCGAGGGCGGGGCGGTCTTCGTCTTCGAGACGCTGGAGCACGCGACCGCGCGCGGGGCGGAAATTCTGGCTGAGGTCGCCGGGTTCGGGATGAGTTCGGATGCGGGCGACATCGTGATGCCGGATCTCGACGGGCCAGTGCGCGCAATGCGCGCGGCGCTGGCCGATGCGCGGCTCGCGCCCGAAGATGTCGGCTATGTCAACGCGCATGGCACGGCCACCGCCGCCAATGACCGGATCGAGGCACAGGCGCTGCGGGTCGTCATGGGCGCGCATCTCGACCGGCTGCCGGTCTCCTCGACCAAGTCGATGCATGGGCATCTGATCGGCGGCACCAGCGCGGTCGAGCTTCTCGCAGCACTGATGGCGATCCGCGAAGATGTGATCGCGCCGACGGTGAATTTCACCGAAGCCGACCCGGAGATTGCGCTCGATGTCGTGCCGAATGTGGCGCGGAAGGGCCGCGTCGATGTGGTGATGTCGAACGCTTTTGCCTTTGGCGGGCTGAATGCGGTGCTGATCCTGAAGCGCTTTGCGTGACTTGACGGGTCAATGCGCGGGCACGGAGACGGGATCGAGCGCTGTGCGCCCGCCGTCAATCGTGATGATCTGGCCGGTCATGAAGGCTGCGGCATTGGAGGCGAGGAATTGAACCGCCTCGGCGGCCTCGGATGACGCGCCGATCCGGCCCATCGGGGTCTGACGCAGGATTTTCTCGCGGTAATCGTCATTGGCCTGCATCTGCTCCTTGAGATTGGCGCTCATGACGGAGCCAAGCGCCACGCCATTCACGCGGATCCCATAGTTTGCATAGGCCACCGCCATGGAGCGCGTCATCTGGTCGAGCGCGGCCGAGGCGATGGAATAGGCCATCAACTCGGGCTGCGTCCGCCGCGCTGCAATCGACGAGAGATTGATGATGGACCCGATCGCCTGCGCGCGGGTATCAGCGCCTTCGGCCTGCACAATCATGCGCTTGGACACGACCTGTGACAGTTTCAGACTGGCCAGCAGATTGTTCTGCAGGGCTTTCTCCACAGCGTCAGAATGGTCGTCGAGCGGGTCGGATGTGATGCAGGAGCGCGTCGCATTCACCAGAATATCGACGCGATCATACGCGTCCACAGTCGCCGAAAGCAAATTGGCGATGCAGAGGCGTTCGGTCAGATCGCCCGCGAAGAAGATCGCGTGTTCATCCGCCCCCGACAGTGTGGCGACTTCGCTTTTCAGCTTGCTCTCATCGCGGTCGGCGAGCACCACATTCGCGCCCTGGGCTACGAAATGGCGCGCGATGGCCAGGCCCACGCCATTGGCGGCACCTGTCACAATCGCGGTCTTGCCAGAGATGGAATAGCTCATGGATGTCGGCTCCTATCGCCTTGGTTTGGAGATGCGCGGCCCGCTGGCCTGCCAGACGCGATAGGCGCCCGTCTCGGCGATCACTTCGGCGCGACTGAAGCGCTCGGTCAGCGCGCCCTCATAGGGCAGATGACGATTGGCGACCATCCACAGTGTCCCGCGCGTGCCGAGCATCCGCGCGGCGGTCGCGATGAAGGCGAGCCCCAGCGCGGGCTGGGCGCTCCGGCCCGTGTGGAAAGGCGGATTCATGACGATCCCGCCCACGGATCCCGGCAGGGTGAAGCTGCAGGCATCGGCCCAGTGAAACTGCGCGCGCGGATCGTCGAGATTGCGCCGCGCCAGATCCAGCGCCTGCGCTTCGGCCTCGACCA
The DNA here is from genome assembly GCA_003565055.1 of Paracoccaceae bacterium. Lineage (GTDB taxonomy): Bacteria > Pseudomonadota > Alphaproteobacteria > Rhodobacterales > Rhodobacteraceae > Roseinatronobacter. Next base: position 201 of record PXDM01000362.1, on the reverse strand, counting down.
GATGCAGCGTCTCGACCCCCTGACGCGCGAGGCAGGCCACTGAGAGATAGCCCCAGCCCGCGCCGAGATCCGCCATGCGTACGGGCAGCGTGTCGGGCAGATGTGCGGCCAGAAGCTGCGAGCCCGGATCAATGCCATCGGCGGAAAACACGCCCGGCAGGGTCTCGAACGCACCAAGCGCCGGGTCTTGAAGCTGGCGGG
>PXDM01000459.1 GCA_003565055.1 Paracoccaceae bacterium | reverse complement strand
GGTCGATCCTGTGCTGGCCCCCAATTTTGCGCTGGACGGAACCGTGACGGTTGTCGATGCCGTCCTGGGGGCCGTGACGCTCGACCGCCATGCCGAGGCACAGGCGCAGGTTGCCATGGCCGACCGGATCGTTCTGTCCAAAACCGATCTGGCCGATGCCAAGGCTCTCACCACCTTGAACGCGCGTCTGGACCGGCTGAACCCTCGAACGCCCCGCATCACAGCAGATCGGGGGGCTGTGCCTGCGGGCAGCTTGTGGGGTCTGGGCGCGCTGCGCAAACCCATGACCCCGGAGCATGCGCTGGAATGGCTCGCGCAGCCTGCGCCCGACCCGCTGGCCGGGCTCTCGGGGCTCGGCTCGACGAAGCCGAGACCTGTCGATTTTGCAGCCCCTGCGCACCATGCGCGCGATGACCGGATCACCACGGCCTCGATCACGCTGACCGAGCCTATTGCTGCGGAGCGCTTCGATTTCTGGCTCGATACCCTGATCGCGCTGCGCGGGGCCCATATTCTGCGGATGAAAGGCATCGCGCATATCGAAGGCGCGGCGCATCCGTTTGTTTTTCACGGTGTGCAGCATCTGTTCGAGCCACCTGTGCCGCTGACCCATTGGGACGGCTCGGATACCACGAGTCGCGTGGTGATCATCGCCCGCGACATGCCCCGCACGGAACTGGAAGAGAGCCTGTCGCTGCTGCGCGACGGGCTGGCGCCGGGCGGGGTGCTGTCCATGGACGACGCGCAGACTGAAGCGCCGGCGGACGCAGACGCAGCACAACACGGCATCACTTTGCGACATCATGAGGGGGAGAGAACATCATGAAGACACGCGCCGCTATCGCATGGGAGCCGAGCCGCCCGCTGGAAATCGAGGAAATCGACCTCGAAGGCCCCAAGGCAGGCGAGGTTCTGATCCGCATCGCGACCACGAGCCTTTGCCACACGGATGTCTTCACCCTGTCGGGCGAAGACCCGGAGGGGCTGTTTCCCTGCATTCTCGGCCATGAAGCCTGCGGCGTGGTCGAGGAAGTCGGCCCTGGCGTGACCTCGCTCGTGCCGGGCGATCATGTGATCCCGCTCTATGTGCCCGAAGACCCGAATTGCCGCTACATCCAGTCCGGCAAGACCAATCTCTGCCAGACCATCCGCAAGACGCAAGGTCAGGGGCTGATGCCCGACGGCACCTCGCGGTTTTCCTACAAGGGCAGGCAGATCCTGCATTATATGGGTACCAGCACCTTCAGCGAATATACTGTGCTGCCCGAAATCTCGGTGGCCAAGATCTCGAAGGAGGCGCCCCTGTCCAAGGCGTCGGTCATGGGGTGCGCCATCCCGACCGGCATCGGGGCTGTGCGCAATAGCGCCAAGGTCGAACCCGGCTCCAGCGTTGCGGTCTTCGGGCTGGGCGCGGTGGGCATGGCGGTCATTCAGGGCGCGGTGCTCGCAGGCGCGTCGCGGATCATCGGTGTGGACATCAACGCGGCGAAATTCCCGCTCGCCAAATCGCTGGGGGCCACGGACTGCGTGAACCCCAAGGATCACAGCGCGCCGCTTCAGGATGTGCTGATCGAGATGACCGATGGCGGGCTCGACTACACATTCGAGGCGGTCGGCAATGTGGGCCTGATGCGCGCGGCCCTCGAAGCCTGTCACAAGGGCTGGGGCGAATGCACCGTGATCGGGGTTGCGGGCGCGGGGCAGGAAATCGCGACGCGGCCCTTCCAGCTTGTGACGGGGCGGGTCTGGCGCGGTACGGCTTTCGGCGGGGTCCGGGGGCGCAGCCAGTTGCCGGGGATGGTCGAGGAATGGTTACGCGGGGATTACAGCATTGACCCCTATATCACGCATCACATGACCCATAATCAGATCAACACGGCGTTTGATCTTCTGAAGGCGGGGGAGTCGATCCGCTCGGTCATCCATTTCCGGCCCGAGGAGACGATGCTGGTCAATTCCCTGCCCGGCAAGATCGTGGCTCAGTGAGCGCTCCCAACACGGAAACCAACCCCGAGAGGACGTGCATGACAAGCAAGGGGCAAGCGATGCGAGCGGATATCCTGCGCGTTTTGCGCGGGGCCAGTCACGCGCTGTCGGCTTATGACATTCTCGCTGCCCTGCGCGCAGGGCAGCCGCAGCTTGCGCCGACGACGATCTACCGCGCGCTCAAGGCGCTTTGCGCGCGTGGCGAGGTGCTGCGCATCGAGTCGCTCAATGCCTATGCGCTGCGCCAGACAGAGGGCGGCGACCAGCCAGTGATCCTGTCGATCTGCGACAGGTGCGGGGCGCTGCGCGAGAGCGTCGCGCCCGATCTTGTCGCCTCGCTCAGTGCCGCCGCGCAGCATTCGGGCATCACGCCAAGCCATCATGTCATCGAAATCCACGGTCAGTGCCATGACGGCTGCGCATCAACTCCCAACCATCCATGAGGCTTCCATGAACACCCACGACACCCGCCTGCCTGTCACTGTCCTGTCGGGCTTTCTCGGCGCAGGCAAGACGACGCTTCTCAACCGCGTCCTGAACAATCGCGAAGGCCGCCGCGTGGCGGTGATCGTGAATGACATGTCCGAGGTCAATATCGATGCCGATCTGGTGCGTGAGGGGGCAGAACTGTCGCGCTCGGACGAGAAGCTGGTCGAGATGAGCAATGGCTGCATCTGCTGCACCCTGCGCGATGATCTGCTGAAAGAGGTGCGCCGCTTAGCCGCCGAGGGGCGGTTCGACTATCTGCTGATCGAATCGACCGGCATTTCCGAGCCGC
>PXDM01000456.1 GCA_003565055.1 Paracoccaceae bacterium | reverse complement strand
GGCCTGCACGATCGGGCATGTCGATCTTCTCGCCTTCCCGCCCGAGCCGGCCGCGCGAGAGCGCTCATGACCTGCGTTGATGTCACGCCTTCTGTCTGGAAGCGCCTGCTCGCGGTACGGCAGGGCACGGCCTGCACCTGTTGCGGGCACTGGACCCCCGGAGAACACGCGGCACTCGCACTCTACGGGCCGCTTGCGCGGCGCGATGTCGGGCCGGTCTCGGTGGCACAGATCGGCCAGTCGCTCGATGGTCGCGTGGCCACCGTGACGGGAGATGCCCGGGATGTGTCAGGCCCCGACGGGCTGGCCCATCTGCACCGGATGCGCGCGCTTGTCGATGGGGTGGTCATTGGTGTGCGCACGGCGCTGCATGACACCCCGCGGCTGACGGTGCGGCTCTGCAGCGGAGACAGCCCGGCACGGGTGGTCATCGCCCCTCGGGGCCGTCTGCCCGACGATGCGCCGGTGCTGGCCGAGGACGGCATCCGCAGATTCGTGATCCAGGCGGTGGACCGCCCCCGGCCTGCCGGCGTCGAGGTGATCCGGCTCACGCCTCGTGACGGGCTGCTTGACCCTGCCGATATCGCGGCGGCACTCAGGGCCGAGGGCCTGCAGAACCTGCTGGTCGAGGGCGGGTCGATCACGATCTCCCGCTTTCTCGAAAAAGGTCTGCTCACCCGCCTTCAGGTCGCCATCGCGCCCCTGCTGATCGGCGGCGGCCCGCAGGGCCTGACACTTGCAGCTCCCTTCCATCGCCTCGCCGATGCGATCCGCCCGGAGATGCGCGCGTTTTCGCTGGGCTCGGACGTGGTCTTCGATTGCGGCCTGACGCCCGAAGCCGCGGCTGCCACCGCTCCGCTGCATCTGACGCGTCCCAAGCTGACCAGAGCCGGCCGGCCCTGACCGGACGCCGGAGGCGCGCGGCAGAGCCTTCGCACAGGCCCCTCGGGCGGAGCGAACTGCCATGAGGCTCCTGCCCCGGACAGCACCTGTTTGCGACAAGGTGTCGTTTTTGAACGAGACAGCCTTGAGAGGCGGCGTGCAGCCTTGGGCGCAAACCCTCCCCTGCACCGGATACCCCAGATGACCAGCCTCACCCCACCTGCCTTGCTTGCGCCGCCCGCAAACGCGCTGCGTGGCATTTCCTGGGTGATGATCGGCATGATCTTTTTCGTCATGCAGGATGTGACGATGAAGGCCTTGCTGGTCGACTATCCGATCTGGATGCTCATCTTCGTGCGCTCGGTCGTGGCGGTGGTCGTGCTGGTGCCGCTGATCCTCTGGCTGGGCGGCTCGCACCGCATCCTCAGCCCGCTCTGGCGGCTGCATCTGATACGGGGGCTGCTTTTCGTCATCGGCTTTTCGCTGTTCTACACCGCCTTTCCTTTCATGGCGCTGGCCGAGGTGACCACGATCTTCTTCTCCGCGCCGCTTTTCACCGCGTTGCTGGCGGTTTTCTGGCTCAAGGAAAGCATCGGCGCGCATCGCGTCGCCGCTCTCGTTCTGGGATTTTCAGGGGTGCTCATTTCCGTCAACCCGACGGGCGAGAATTTCACATGGGTGGCTGTGCTGCCGCTCATCTGCGCGGTGACCTATTCGGTCTCGCAGATCCTCGCGCGAAAGATCGGCGAGGCGGAAAGCCCGCTGACCGTCGGGCTGCAGACCCTAACCTTCGCGGGTATCGCGATCCTGCCCATGGGCTGGCTGACCAGCATCGTGGTGGGACGCATCATCGAGGTGGATCACCTGCGCTTTGCCTTCCCGCTCGACCAGCCCGGCGACTGGCCCATGCTTCTGTTGCTGGGCACGGCGGGCATGATCGGGTGGATGCTTCTCTCGCGGGCCTATCAGATCACCAATGCGAGCCTGCTTGCCCCGTTCGACTATACCTATCTGCCGCTCATCGCGCTCGTTGCCTATCTGCTCTGGGGAGAGGTGCCGCCATGGAACACGCTGGCCGGCATGACCCTGATCGTGATCGGCGGGATCTATCTGGGTTATCGCGAATGGCGCGCGGTGAAGGATACCGATGATCCGGCCATCGTGGCCGAAACACTCTATGCACCCGGCAACCCCATCCCCGCCGCGCCCGAGAGCGAGGAAGAGGACGCGCTGACACCTGCCAGACACGCGGCGCATCATGACAACACGTGAGCTCACCGCCGCCCCGGACGAGCGCGCGGGCGTCCTGCTCGTCCTGCTTGCCGGTGTGATCTGGTCAACCGTGGGGCTCGGCATCCGCCTGATCGAGGAAGCCACGGTCTGGCAGATCCTGTTCTACCGCTCCTTCGGGCTGGCCCTGCTGCTCTATATCGTGATCCGCCTGCGCACCGGGCGCAGCGCCTTCACGATGATTGCCCGGCTCGGCTGGCCCGGTCTGATCGGGGCCTGCGCCTTGATGGGTGCCTACACGGGCGGGATCATCGCGCTTCAGACCACGACCGTGGCCAATGTCATGCTGATCTTCGCCTCCGCGCCCTTCATGGCGGCCATCCTCGGCATGCTCATCCTCGGCGAAGCGGTGCGCTGGCAGACATGGCTTTCCATCGCCGTGGCGCTGATCGGGATCGGGGTAATGATGGGGGGCAAGTTCGGCGAGGGCGCATTCTGGGGCAATCTTGCCGCCCTCGGCGCGGCCTTCGGATTTGCCGTCTTCACCATCACACTGCGCTGGGGACGGTCGGGTGATATGCTTCCTTGCGTCTTCCTGTCGGGTCTGCTGGCCATTCCGGTGATGGGGGGCATCTGCCTTGTGCTGGGGCTGCCCTTC
>PXDM01000407.1 GCA_003565055.1 Paracoccaceae bacterium | reverse complement strand
CCGGCGCAAGCTTGTATTTCACAGCTGCGGCAGAGATTTTCTCGGCTGAGAAGCGGTAGCCAAGCTTTTGATTAGCGAACAGATTAATTTCTTCATGCCTTGTGAAAGCGAGGTATTCGTCAGATATCGGGAATGTCTCTGACATGAAGCGTTGCACTTCATTTATCCCCCGATTGCTCTTGTTTACAGGTGAATGTGGGAGTGAGAAGTTAAGAAAGCCAGCAACGCGATCAATGCCGTCACCTCGAAAGATATCTTCTGCGGCGATAACTTCATAAGGGATGTCAGGATTTATTTCGAGAAACTCGAATATCTCTCGATACACTACATACCACCAGTATAGACACTTTTCGGCGTGGCTCATCCCGGCCCAAAGTTTAGAGTAGTGTGGTGCTATGCTCCGCGGATCATTCGGGGAAACCTCATGGGCATCATCATACCAAGTCCGGCGATGGTAGTTTCCCATGCTCGCTCGCGAAAGTGCGACACTCCATGGATCCCTGTGCAGAACAACCACATGCAGGCGCGCTTTGAAGATCTGATAAAGCACCGGAAGCAAGTGATAGCAGGTCCATCCGGTTTCGATTACATCGCGAGACTCTGCAAATTGCTGCCATCGGTTCAAATAATATGCTAGCCGGGGGTCACGCTGGGCAGCCTCAAGGGCCTTTCGATCGTATGCACGATTGTGTTGGCGCGGCTTCGACACCTGGACCGGAATGTCCTCATGAGCGACATAGGCACTATCTCCAATGCATTCCTGCAGGCGCCTGTAGAGGAAAGTGCTGCCGCTACGGCCAGCGTTTGCGATGATGAATAATCTGCCCGACAACTCACGCCACCTTCGCCATCGCCCGGAACGCCCCATTTTCCGCCATCAGCGCGTCCCACGTGCCCACCCCTGCCACGCGGCCCTGCTCCAGCACTACGATCCGGTCGCAGCGCTTCACCGTGCTCAGGCGGTGCGCGATCATCAGCACCGTCTTGTCGCCGGGCAGCCCGTCGATTGCGCTCATCACCTCGCGCTCGGTGAGGTTGTCGAGGGCGCTGGTCGCCTCGTCAAAGACGATCACGTCGGCGTTGCGGTAGAGCGCGCGCGCGATGCCGATGCGCTGGCGCTGCCCGCCCGACAGGCGCACCCCACGCTCACCGACGGCAGTGTCATAACCTTCCGGCAACTCCTCCTCGATGAAGTGATCAAGCTGCGCGATCCGCGCCGCCTCAACGACGCGGGCGCGGTCGATCTTCTCGGGCGGAACGCCGAAGGCGATGTTTTCGGCAACGCTGGTATCGAGCAGGAAGATCTCCTGCGGGACATAGGCGAGACCTTGCTGCCAGGCGCGCAGATTCGCCTCGGTCAGCGGCACCCCGTCGATCCGGATCGTTCCGACTGCGGGGCGCAGGAGGCCGAGCACCACATCGACCAGCGTGGTCTTGCCCGCCCCGGTGCTGCCAACGATCCCGACGCGCTCGCCAGCGCGCAGGGCAAGCGACACATCGGTCAGACCGGCGCGCGAATCGCGGGGGTAGCGGTAGGTGATCGCGTCAAGCTCCAGCCGGTCATGCAGGCCGAGCGGATCGGGGTGCCGGCGCGAAGGCACCGCGATGTCGGCGCTATCGATGATGTCAGCGTGGACCGCATCCACGGCGGCAGCGGCGGTTCGCAACTGGGTGAGCCCGCGATAGATGTTGCCTAGCTCGGGCATGAGGCGTTGCCCGGCGAAAGCGAAGACGCCGATCACCGGCAGGAGTGTTCCGAGCGCTTCACCCGACGACAGCCCCTCCGGCGTCACAAGGATCAGGCAGAGCAGAATGACGCCCCCGAAGGCAATGACCTGCAGCGCGTAACTCGGGATTGCACCGATGAGACCAGCGGCAATCTGCGCCCCCGCCATGCGGCGCGACGGTCCGCCATACCGATCCAGATAGGTGGCTTCCTGCCCGCTCAGCTTCACGTCCTTGATCCCGGAGAGCGCTTCGCCAGCGATGCGGTACCGCGCCTTGTTGCTCTCTACACGGATCTTGCCAAGATGACCGAGCCGTGGGCGAACCACGACGAAGACAAGGCCATAGCTGCCCCCCAGCACGGCAAACGCCGCAACGGCCACGATGGGCTCTACCCAGATCAGGAGCGCCAGGATCGCCGTCACGGTGAAGAACGACGCCACGATCTGCGCAGCAGGCGCAATGAACCTTTGCACGACGGCGGCACTTTCGGCGAGGATCTGCGTGCTCATCGTGCCGGAGTGACGATCGAGGAAGAACGCGTAGGGTTGGCGGAGATACGCCGCGAGCAGCTTCGAGCTGAGCGAGTGCACTCGCATCTGCGTGAAGCGCGTCATCGCATAGGTGCGGAGCATCTGTAGCCCGTTCGCAATCAGGATCACGGCCAGCGACGCGAGTCCGAGGGCGATCAGAAAGGCATAATCCGAGGTGAAGCCGAAGCTGTTATAGGCCCAGGCCAGCGCCGGCACGCTCTCGATCCGGGACGGCTGCGCGAGCACGCTCAGAAACGGCATCACCGACCCGACCATACCCGCAGACCCCAGCGCCGCGACGATGATGACGGCCAGCACGATGCCTGCGTTCCGGCGCTCCCGGGCGTCAAGCAGCGCCCAGGCCTTGCGCGGGGTGTCGAGATCAATCATCGATGAAGGCTATCCGGTTCGTTTTGAAATCGCGCGTGGCGTGCCGGCTGTATGGTGCGCACGCCGGCGCAAATGGGTTATGGAAGACCGGGAAGGGAGCGTGGGTTTCCAGATGTCTGGCAATG
>PXDM01000012.1 GCA_003565055.1 Paracoccaceae bacterium | reverse complement strand
CTCGTAGATATCGCGGACGATCTCGATCATCTTGCGCGCCACCAGATGATCGGCCTCATCGATCAGCAGTGGCGAGCCGGTGATCGCGAGATGCTCCGAGATCTGATCGACCATATCGCCGATCGTGCGCGCTGGCTTGAGCGACATTTCACCCAATACCGCTTCGCAGAACTTCTTCTTTGACCAGGCTGATTTGACCTGCACCTGAAACGCCTGAAAGCGGTTCTCCGCATAAACGGCAGCGGTGCTCTTGCCGAAACCTGAAGGCCCGTAGAAACAAGCCATTCCCGGCAGGCCCAGCGATCGGTTCTGAACCCGGTCCACCAGCGCCACCAGAGCCGCCACATTGCGCAGCGGTGCCACACTATTGTAAAGCTGCCTCTCTTCTGTCATCTTCCTCTCCATCATACTGCTCTTGCCGCTGGTGGGCCTCTCACCGCCCCCGGCGGCTCTTCATCCGAGGTATGACACCCCGAAATCCTTCAACATCTGCTTGTGCGCCCGGTATTCGGACGTCTGTGAATACATCTGCAAAAACTGTTCCTGCTCTGACGTGAGCGCTTCTCCGGCCTCACGCTTGTCTTCAAGCTCGAGCGCCCGTTTGAAACGCTCGATCTCTGTTTCGTTCTGATCTGCAGGCTTCACGCGGCGCGTCTGAAGATCAGCGACAACCGCAGCCTGCGCCTGTTCGAGATCAGCTGACGGCGGCGCTTCGGGCGCGCGTCTGTTTCTTTCGAAGACTGGCCTGACAACCTTTGCCTCAACCGCTGGCGCAGTACCCGGCAGGGGTGCCGCTTCCAGATCATTGCCAAGCTCGCGAGCTGTCATTTTGCGATGGGCAGCGACCGCAGCGCGTTCGGCCTTGACCCATGCGGCACGATCCCGATTGGTGCGGCGCGCATCATCGATCGACAGGAAGCCGCCTTTCTCGCGCGCGGGCGCATGTCCGAGATAGGCGTTCTCCATGCTGTAAAGGTGGAGACCGTCCCAGAGATCAGCCGGGTCAAAGCGAGCGATGACGCGTTGACCGGCAATCTCATGCATCCACGGTGCCCAGTACTGGTTGCCCTGAAACTTCAGCTCACCTGTTCTGGTATGCCCGCGCAGACCTTCGGCGCCCATGAGCCAGAGCCGCCGCTGTGCGTCTGTCGCCTTGCGGATCGGTGCCTGCGCGTAGCTTTCATCGAAGACCTCGCGGAAGCTGCGCCCCCAAGCAACCTCGGAGCGGCGTCCCTGCCGAAGATTGTGCTCTCGGATACCTTCATCGACCACCTTGAAGAACTGATCGAGCGGAATAGCTCGCGAACCGTAATCCTCCGGTTTGGCGTCCGGGCGGTTGCCTGTCCATGCGCCCTCGAACCGGGGATCCTTGGCGATGGCATCACACATGTCCCGAAACGCGCGTTCGACCGGCTTGGACTGGCCACTATAGGGCGTGGCCCAGTGGATCGCGCAGCCCAGCGCCACGAACAGGCCGGGGATGTCATCCTCGCGCACCTTGAAGCGGAAACGGGTTTTCGCGCCGCCGGTCACCAGCTTGGAAGCGAACTCCCGACCGTTGTCGAGAACGACATGTTCAGGGATGCCCCAGTCCTCGATCATGTCTCCTGCAGCCAGCATGACACCGCTGGAATTCGCGGTCAGATCAAGCCGCCATGACAGGATCAACCCTGAATACACATCCTGAAACACGACCATTTGGGGCCGCACAGGCTTTGCTTCGCCGGGCCAGCGCACAAACACGTCAAACCGGTGATAATCGGCATTGACCACTTCCAGAGCCTGCAGTGCGGTCTTGTCGCGCACCTGCGCGGGGAACATCTGCTTGAGCCGGTCAAGCCCATAGCGTGCCAGAATTTCGGTGGGCCTTGAGACCTGTTCCTTGTAGCGCCGCCGGATCGTGCGCTCGGGTGAGATTTTCCAGCCCTTCTCGGCAGCGACCCGAACTGCGCGGCGATAGCAGCTGGAAAAGCTCGGTCGCGCCATGCGCAGATAATCCGATTTCACCCAGTCCATGAATTCAGGATCGATCTCGTCGCGCGTCTCAGGCCTTTTGGCCGCGCGGTGGCGCGGGGCCAGATAGGGCAGCCGGTCATCGCGGCGCACCCCCTCGATCAACGACAGCCAGTTCCAGATGCTGCGCGCGCTGACACCCTCCATGCGTGCCACGGCGTCCACTGCCATATACCTGCCTTCCTGACCTTCAAGAGCCTCGACCGCCTGAATGGCTCGCAACCGCAGCCGCGCCTTGGTCTGAACAGCTTCTGGAAGCGTCTCGAACCATTCCCACGCCTCGCTACGCTCAGGCGCGGTCACTTCCACGGGCGCTTTCACTTCAGAGAGCAACTTGCGCTGCGCCCGCGCAGGCAGGGATTTCCAGTGATACTCCCAGCCACCACCGCGTCCTGCGCGCTTGCGGGCATAGTCCGGGTGGCTGCGCAGGTTGATGCGCTTCACCCAAAGCTCGACGCCTTTGCGGGTGGTGGGAATATCCGGCAACCCCGCCTCGGCCAGCTCGGACGCTGTCCACCAGATCCGCTCTGGCTGCAACACGCTCATGCTGCCCCCCGCCGCGATGTGAAGGCGGGCGCATCATCAGCCGATGTATCATCTGCGCTGCGCCAATCGGCCAGCGCCGCGCCCTTGTTCTGCGCGTCCCAGACCTCTTGGGCGCGCTCCAGCAGGAACCGCTTTTTTGCTGCCATCGGCGCACGCGACCACGCCTTGTCGAGCGCTTTGAAGGCCGCTTCAACAGGATCTTCAACAGCAGCATCGTTCGTTG
>PXDM01000015.1 GCA_003565055.1 Paracoccaceae bacterium | reverse complement strand
TGCTGATCGATGCCGTGCCGGGGCAGGGGCCAGCGGTCGAGGGCGATAGCTTGTCGCCGGTTGCGCCCTGGCGGGTGGTCAATATCGGGAACTCCACCAAGGTGCGGCTGGAGGATTTCATTGACGCCATCGAAGCCGCAACAGGCTGCAAGGCAATTCGGAACTACATGGACATGCAGCCTGGCGATGTACCTGCTACCTGGGCCGATGCGGAGCTCTTGCGCCGCCTGACCGGCTATACGCCGGGGACCACACTGGGTAGCGGCGTTGGCCGATTTGTCGACTGGTTCAGGGATTACCACAATGTATGACGACCTGCATTCAAGGGCACACAGCCATGTCTGACAAGCCAGCGCCACGGGAGATGGCGAAGGTGCCGCGTGTCGTTCAGCATATCCGCAGAATTTCAGTATGGCTCTGGGCCATCGGGGCTATCCGCACTCTACCGATATCTGAGCCGGGGAGATCGGCATGAGCGCGGGTGCAAGGTCCGTCAGTTCGCTCATGAAGCGCATTCTGAAGGGTGACAGCCTCCGGGCGCGGATGCTGAAAGGTGGCGCGGGCTCGATCCTTGTGAAGGTTTCCAGCCTGCTGCTCGGTTTCGTACTCACGATAATTCTCGCCAGAGTGATGGGGCCTGAACAATATGGCCTCTACGGCTTTACGCTGGCTCTGGTGGGGCTCGTTGCCATTCCTGCGCAGATGGGCCTGCCAACGCTGGTGGTCCGAGAAACCGCGAAGGCGCGCACCAACCAGGACTGGGCCCTCATGCGGGGCATCTGGCGTTGGGCCACACGCTATATCGCGGTGTCATCCCTGCTGCTTTTCAGCCTCCTGGGATTGGGACTGTTCTTCTTCGGTGATCGCATGGCCTCGAACCGCCTCGAGGCGTTGATCATTGCCATGCCTCTGATCCCGTTGGTGGCGCTCGGCAACGTTAGAGGCGCTGCGCTACGCGGCTTGCGGCGCGTCGTGCTCGGACAACTTCCTGAGAAAATCATCCGCACTGTCGCGCTGATCAGTCTGAGTCTGCTGCTCCTGTGGTTCGCCGGAAATGATGGTTTCAATGCCAGAGAAGCATTGATTATATATGTCGCCTCCGCTGCCATCGCGTTTGCGATCGGAGCGTGGATGCTGCAGCAGGCAAAACCGCCAGAGGTCCGCCAGGAAACATCCACCCGAATAATGGCTTTGGAATGGCGTCATGCGGTAATTCCGCTGGCAATGATCAGCGGACTTCACCTGCTCAACAGCAAGGTGGACGTGCTTCTTATTGGTTTCCTTCGAAGCGATGCAGAGGTCGGCATCTACCGCGTGGCCCTGCAGTTCGCAAACCTTGTGATCTTCGGTCTGGTCGCGATCAACATGGTTATGCATCCTTACTTTGCAGCGCTTCACGCAGAGGGGAAAAAGCAAGAACTGCAGCGCCTTACCGTTCTGAGTGCCCGGGTCATCTTCGCCTTGGCATTACCACCGGCGCTGGTCTTTCTATTCTTTGGAAACTGGCTGATCACCAATATATTCGGCGAAGCCTACGCACCCGCATCCTTCGCACTCGGCATCCTGGTGGCAGGGCAATTGGTCAATGCAGGCATGGGGTCGGTCGGCGCATTGCTGAACATGACCGGACATGAGCGCGATACCGCGCGCGGCCTGTTCGCGGCCTTCGTGGTGAATGTCGTTCTCAATCTGCTCCTGATCCCGCATTACGGTATCGAAGGGGCAGCGACCGCGACCGCCGTATCATTCGTGGTGTGGAACGTGATCCTGTGGCGGTTGGTTTGGAAACGTCTGGGTATAAACAGCATAGGCTTGGCGCGATTGTAGTTGCCCTGCGCAAGTGAACGTCGAACACCGTGATGAAACAGATGCGAGGTCAGTCATGAAACTGCTGATGATTGGAATGGATGGCGTGCAGGATGCAACCTTCCGGCGCGGTTGGACGCCGTTTATCCAGACGCTGATCGATAATGGAAGCTCCCTGAAGCTTCGGGACGATATCGTCAGTCGTGGCTGGGCAGAAATCTTCACCGGGCGGCACGCAACCGAAACCGGGACATTCTATGAGCGCCCTGTGCTTGATGGTGGTTATCGGTGGACCGACAAATGCCAGCTCAACAACATTCCCGGCCTCGGGACAAGCATCCGCCCCTTGTGGCAGGCATTGAACGAGAATGGGTATCGCGTTGGCGTCATGAACGTCCCGACAACCAATCCCGCGCCCGAGGTTAACGGTTTCTTCGTTTCCGGCGGCGGTGGCGGGCGAACAGTCCAGCAGAGCGTTGCAGAAGAGCAATGCTTTCCGAAATCCATAAAGCAGACGCTTGATAGCATGGGGTATATTGTCGACGAGCGTTTTGGTTCGCTCCTGTTAGAAAAAGGCCTCTATGATCCGGAAAGCTTTTTTGGACGACTTGACGAGAAGTGTCGGAAAAGAGCAGAGTGCTTTGCCTCACTGTCAGAAGAATTCAATATTGACTTTGGCTTCATCGTGTTCAAGTCGGCAACGGTAATGGCAGAAACGCTGCTGCTCCCAGAACTGTATCGCCGCGGCCAAGGCAAACCTCACAATGACAGCATCGTCAAGGCCGGAGAGCGATTCTTTAAGTCGCTGGATGGGCATGTGCGCGCCCTCGTAGAGCGGTTTTCAGATGCCGAGGTATTGCTTGTGTCCGACCACAGCACAAGCGAGAGGACACATTCCGTGAACTTCAATGCCTTCCTTCTTGAGGCCGGGTATCAGAAAGCCGCCATCGGAAAGAGCGGTTTGTTCTTCGCACTCA
>PXDM01000135.1 GCA_003565055.1 Paracoccaceae bacterium | reverse complement strand
GAGAGCGGGTTCGACACCCCGCCCGACCAGAAGGCGTTCCAGATCTGATCGATCTGGCTGCGAATGGTTCCTGTGATCATGACATGCCCCGGAATAGTTTTGCGCGAAGATAGAGGGGGCGCAGCGCAGGGGCAATCGGCTTTCACGCCGCGCGCGAGCGTCGTGCCGAGAGGCGTGGCGTTTTGAGGGGAGATTGTGTAAATCTCAGCGCCGCGCGGCGGGCCTTGGCCTGTCGCCATCGCATTTGAAACGGTGGGGCTCATGTCCAGAAAAACCCTCAACACAGCCAATCTCGAAAGGCTTGGCGCCGAGAAGCTGGCCGCGCTGGTCATGGAGCTTGTTCAGGGCAGCGCCGCACTCCAGCGCCGGGCGCGGATGGAGCTGAGCGCTGCGCAGGGGCCCAAGGACGTTGCCGCCGATCTGCGCAAGCGCTTTGCCACTTTGCGCCGCGCGCGCAGTTTTGTCGATTGGCGGGGGCAGCGCGCGCTGGTCAAGGACCTTGGCAGTCTGCTCGCGATGGTTGAGACCAGCATTATCCCGCATGACCCGCAGGAGGCGTTTGAGTTGCTCTGGTCCTTCCTGCAGCTTGCTCGGCCGATCCATGAGCGAACGGATGACAGCAATGGCGCGGTCGGGGATGTTTTCGGGCAGGCTGTCGAGATGATCGCCAATCTGTCCCCGCGCCTGTCGCTGGATGTGAAAGCGCTGGCCGAACGCATCCTCGATGCGGTGGCGGATGCGGGCTACGGAGAGTTCGACGGGATCATTCCGGCCCTGGCGGAGGCGCTCGGGCCGGAGGGGCTGGAACATCTCAAGCAGATCACCAAGACCTGGGCCGAAGCGCCACCAAGCCCGACCACCATCGCGGCGTTTCATGGCTTCGGGCGGGCATTTTCGGCCGAAGAGGCCGCGAAACGCGCGAAACAGTCCACCTGCAACATCATCCTGTCGGATATCGCGGATGCACAGGGCGATGTCGATGCCTATATGGCGCGGTACTCTGCAGAGCAGCTGACCTATGCGACCATCGCGCCGGGTGTGGCGGAACGCTTGTTGACCGCTGGGCGGGTGCAGGAAGCCTATGACATCGCGTGCGGGGCGCTGGAGCGTGAAGGCGACAAGACGTTCAGGCGGTTCAGCTCAGATCTGGATGAGGTCTATGAGGACTGCCTTGCTCAACTGGGCAAAACCGATGATCTGAAAGCGCATCTCTGGTCAGTCTTCGAGCAGGTTCTCGACGCGCGTGCTCTGCGCAAGTATCTGAAGATGCTTCCGGATTTCGACGATGTCGAGGCCGAGGAAAAGGCGCTCGCGCTTGTCACGGAGTATCCCGACGTGAGCGCGGCGCTGGGGTTTCTGACCGACTGGCCCGCGCATGAGCGCGCCTCCGCCTTTGTTTTGCAGCGCGTCGAGGCTCTGGACGGCAACGATTACATAACGCTCACTCATGCCGCCAAGGCACTGGACGCCCGCTACCCCCTCGCTGCGACCATGCTGCTTCGCGCGATGATCGAAGATACGCTGACGGGTGGCAAGTCGAGCCGCTATCGGCATGCAGCGCGACATCTGGCGGAATGTCAGGCGGCGGATGTGGCGATCAGCGATTATGGGATGCTGCCGCCGCACGGTCAGTTTGTCGCCAAATTGCGGCAACAGCACGTGCGCAAATATGGCTTTTGGGGACTGGTCGATGACTGAGGCGACGTGCAGGATATTGGGTGAATTATGCAACGGACGCGCAGCAATTCGCGCGACATGAGGCACAGCATGGCCCGTTGACCCTTTGGGCGGTAGAACTTCGGATGAGTGACGCGCGGTCTCGGCGCTTGTATGGAAAGCAGGTTTTGCAGTGCCAAGTGAACTCCCAGACCACAAGACCAATGCACCAATGCCGCCTCCTGAGAGACCGCGCGGTCGGATGAAGCAGCGCCTGATCGAGCTGCTCAACAACCCGTGGAGCATCGCGCTTGTAAGCGGATTGTTTCTGATGATCGCAGCCCCCGTGGTGACGGGATTCGTGCAACTGACCTTCAGCACGAAAAGCTGGCAGGTATTCGGGGCTTCGAATGCGACAGGCGCGCCGGGATCATTCCTGCGCGCGGATGCGGTGTATCGGATGCCTGTCGGCGAACGGTTTCGCGTCGCCGATGATATGTTTGCGGCAGTTCGGTGGGATGGCAGTAGCCCGCGTGCAGTCCTGACCCGAGATGAGGGGCAGGGTCGCGCGCAGTATGTCAACAGAGGCGCGAGCGTTTCTCTGGCGGGCACGTGCCAGACCGTGACCTTGCATCCGATGAAAATACCGCAGCGCGGGGACACGGAGTTTCTGGTCATGTTCTCAAAAGTGACGCATGAAGACCGCGCCTGTCAGCCATGGTGGCGCAGGCTCTTTGGGTAGCGCTCGACCAGTGCACGCGGCTTCATCCCGCATTCTGGCGGTTTCGTTTCACGATAGCTGTGACGGTGTTCTTCGAGATGCCGAGATCGCGTGCGATCCAGCGATATGATCGGCCCTCATCGACGGCTTTCATGACTTTTGGCGATAGTTTGTCAGATTTTGGTCGCTGACCAGGCTGGCGGCCAAGTTTCTTGCCGCGCGCCCTTGCCGCCGCAAGACCAGACTTCACGCGTTCGCTGATCAGATCACGCTCGAATTGCGCAATACCCGTGACCTGCCCCTGTTTTCAGGGCCACTTGTAAGTCGAGTCTGTTCTCCTTTTGTGTGCCATCATTCGGCGGCGTGAGCAATGGGCGCAGGCGCGGAGCCATCAAGTAGCTCAAGCGGCTG
>PXDM01000319.1 GCA_003565055.1 Paracoccaceae bacterium | reverse complement strand
TCCACCGAAAACACCAGTCGCACTAAACTCAAAGGTTATATCTTCGGTGTATGCGTCATTCTTTAGGTTCGTGCAGTTATACCAGGTATAAGCAAGAAAAGAATTCCCAACAGTAGTAATGCCAGAGGGTATATTAAAACCTGAAGGCATTGAGGTGAGATTTGAACAGTTATACCAAGTAGCATAAAGAAAATTACCCTCAACAGTAGTAATGCCAGAAGGTAGATTAAAACCTGAAGGCATTGAGGAAAGGCTTGAACAGCCAGACCAGGTATAAAAAAGAAAATTACCCCCAACAGTAGTAATGCCAGAGGGTATATTAAAACCTGAAGGCATTGAGGAAAGGCTTGAACAGCCAGTCCAAGCATAAGCAAGAAAAGAATTCCCAACAGTAGTAATGCCAGAGGGTATATTAAAACCTGAAGGCATTGAGGAAAGGCTTGAACAGCCAGACCAGGTATAAAAAAGAAAATTACCCCCAACAGTAGTAATGCCAGTAGGTATATTAAACCCCAAGGGCATTGAGGTGAGGTTTGTGCAGTCATACCAGGTATAAGCAAGAAAATAATTCCCAACGGTAGTTCCTAATCCGTCTTCATTAAAATACACATCGGTGCAGGAATTTATAGCTGTAATTCCATGATAAGAATGAGTTAAAACATCATTACCGCTCTTATTCCAGTCATTAGCAATTTCCCACTCGCCAGTTGAAGCGATTTCTACTTGTCCATCTGTCGTTTCTATCCAATCAGGGTCTCCTTTTTTTCTGTAAAACAAACTGTAAGAAGTTACTACATTTGTAGTACTCCCACGATAAGCCCTTAAGGTAAATGTTCCAGTTGATGTCCAATTACAAGTTGTTATAAAATCATAGTCCATTTAAGTAAAAGTGAATTTTATTTTATCACCAGAGTTGTATTTTTGATTATATCTTCCCGCCAGGTGTTTTGGTTTATCTTATCCATATATCTTTACAGTTTTAATGTTCTTTACTGATAAATCGACATTTAAGTCTTCGGCGGGTTCTGCTTGAATATCTACATCATATTCTAAATTTGTTAATCTTGGAGTTTCTTCGCTATCTTCAGTGCTTAACTCTTGTCTTACCCAAAGATATTTTCCTGTAAGGTCATCATCTACTGATATGCCTGGGATTGTAGAGTCGTTTGTGGCTTCGGCATAATCTACTGCATCATCAAGTGTTAATGAGGGGTTTGTATCTCCTGTAAGACTTGTAAAGTTTGCCTCTAAATCACTAACGCCAACCGATATATCAAAAGTTATTGTGAAGTCCGTATCTGCTACTACTGAAACCAATCCTGAGCCATATATTGTTTCTAGTTCTGTTTGTATTGTTAATGCTGTTGCATCGTAAGCAATGGCACTTGTGTTTGTTGTTCCATCTCCAAGAGTAAATGTTCCACCCGTTGCACCTCCAAGATAAAGAGTTTGTTCTTCCTCTGTGTTCGGCTCTACCGTATTACTATCACTTACAGCAGTGTAGATTTTGAGGTCTGTATCTGTGGGTTCAGTAGAAGTCCATTTTATATTACTAGACTTTACTTTTTTAATGCTGTCTAAGGAAATTGGAGAAGATGTTCTGTATCCTTCGCCATTTACAAAAGGGAATGTTGTATAAGAAGATACCCAAGTAGGACTACCTTGCAAATTTCCATCATTATTCTCGCCCGAACTATCACTAAATGTAGTTCCTGTTCCTTCATCAAACTTCCAATAAGCAACTAAATCACTCCAATCTGTATGATTGCTATCTATTTCTTTATCTTTGTCTTCATTTATTTCTGATTCTGACCGAGCTTTTTTCCATATTCTTGCTTCTTTCAATGTTGCATTTTTCTTATCACCTTGAGTATCCGCCCTTGCACAAAAATGAATGTCGGCACTAGACTCTCCTATATCACTACCCAAAGCAGAATCTTCTTCCACACCATTGATAAAAATCTTTCTATTGGTTCCATCTGCTACTCCAGCAATATGATACCAAACCCCAGAAGAAAGTGTTGTTGTAGATTCAACAAATACCGAACTTGAAATATAAAATCGGATTTCTCCAGTATCCAAAATATAAAGCAAATAACTTCTATTTCCTACTGCTGCATACTTAGTTATTATATGCCCTTTATCTATGCTATCAAGCATTATCCAACACTCAATAGTTATTATGTTTGTAGTATCAAAATTCAGTGAAGAGTGGTCTGACACTGTTGCATAATCATTCTCCCCATCAAAATCCAAAGCATTACCCTTTTCCAACTCCAAATGCTCTCCACTATCTGTGGTGTTTACAACATTGTCTTTGGCGAAGAATTGGTTTTCTTCAAGCCATTTGCCGTCTGTTAGATTTTGGGGTTCTTTCCTTGAAGCCATTATAGTTTACAATAAATCATTATAAGTAATATGATAACTACGATACAGAAAGGTATTACTATTATCATTTCTTTGTGCCATTGTTCTTTCCAGTTCATATTGTCAAAGAACTTACCATAAACTTACTTGAAAAAGCACTGAATGCTCTTTCAGCTAAATTTATAACAAGTCCTGAATTAGGGGGTCTGCTGTAATTTTCTACCCCACTGAATAACATATCCAGCACCGACTTTGTTTCCACTACAAAAACAGGAAAAACTCTCTCAATTTTCCTTTCTTTTTGAGGTTCTCTTTCTGAAAGACCTATTTCGTCATAAACTTTTATTTGTAGTGTTTTCATTTGTTTTACCAAAAACACTCTTTGATTTTATGTCATCGCTAACATTTATTGAGAGGTCTTTTGGTT
>PXDM01000153.1 GCA_003565055.1 Paracoccaceae bacterium | reverse complement strand
GCCGATCTCGACCGCAGTCAGGCCGACGCCGCCGGCAGCGCCGAGCACCAGAAGTGTCTCGCCCTCCGCGAGCTGCGCGCGATGTGCAAGCGCCAGATGCGATGTGCCATAGGCGACGAGGAACCCGGCGGCTTCGCTCAGCGCCATGGCGTCGGGTAGCACGACGCAGCGATCTGCCGGGCAGACAGCGCGCTCGGCGAGCCCGCCATGGCCGGTGAAGGCCGCGACGCGCATGCCGGGGCGCAATGTCGTGACCTCGGAACCGACGGCGCGGATGATGCCCGCGACCTCCATCCCCATGGTCAGCGGCAATGGCGGGCGTTCCTGATAATTGCCGCGCATCATCAGCAGATCGGCAAAATTCAATCCGCAGGCGGCAATCTCGATCAGGACTTCGTTAACATCGGGGGTCGGCTCGGGGATGTCCTGAAAGCGGGGGGGAGAATCAAGCTGGTCGAGAACAAGTGCGCGCATGGGCTTTCCTGTCAGTTTTGGCGGACCATGCGTGGATATCATGGTTAAAGCAAGTCCTCATCCTGCGGTTCAATTGCGCTGTGCGACACTCATCTGCAGGTTGTTTGCAAAATGCAATGCGAATTGCAAATAAACGGCCTGATAACCAACCGGGGCGCCATTTTCGATGCGCGAATTTTGTGGCGTGATAATGTCCAATCATCGTCAGGATTGCGGCACGCGATTAACCTCTGAGTAACGTTTGGGGGCGCGAGATTTCGGGTTCTGGCTCGCTTGGGGTAAAGTAATAGGGTGAAGGTGTGGGGCATAAGGTCGACGATCACGTGGGGCAGAAAATCAGGCACCGCCGGTGGCTGATGGGGTTGACGCAGCAGCAGCTTGCTGACGCTGTGGGGATAAAGTTCCAGCAAATTCAGAAATATGAGACTGGCATGAACCGCGTTTCGGCGTCGCGTCTCTGGGATATCGCGCAGACGCTGGAGGTCTCGCCGGGGTATTTCTTCGAGGGTTTTGCCGAGGATGCCGAGGCTGATTTCGGCGGGCAGGACGATCTTCTGTCAAGCAAGGAAACGCTGGAATTGCTGAAGACCTATTACGCGATCCCGGAAGCGCAACGCAAACGGCTGTTTGAGCTGGCGCGCGCGCTGGGGCAAGCCGCCTGAGCGTGCGTTGCTCTGCGCCCGAGTTCTGACGATCTTGAATCCGCCTCTGTCACGTGCGAAATGCAAAACCTGATCTGGATAGGACAGGGGCGGCAGCGCAATGACGCGGGATGATCTTGACGCGGCGCAGCGCGCGGCACTCCTTGGGCTCATCGGGGATCTCGCCGATCTGGCGCGGGCCGAGACGCTGCAATGGTTTCGGCGCGCCGATCTCGTCGCTGCGGATAAGGGGGACGGGGTGTTTGACCCGGTCACGCAGGCAGATCGCGCGGCGGAACAGGCGCTGCGCGCCCATCTGGCGCGTCATCGCCCTGAGGACGGGATACTGGGCGAAGAATTCGGGACAGAACCGGGGGCGTCGGGGCTGACCTGGATCATTGATCCGATTGACGGGACGCGCAGTTTCATCTCGGGCTCGCCCTGTTGGGGGGTGCTGATCGCGCTGGCGGATGCGCGCGGGCCGTTTCTCGGGGTCATTGACCAGCCCTATATCGGCGAACGCTTCATCGGTGGGCTTGGTGTCGCGCAGGTCATTGGTCCGCAGGGTGCGGCGATGCTCAAGACCCGGAGCACAACGGATCTGTCACAGGCGACCTTGTTCACCACTTTCCCCGAGATTGGCAGTGACGCGGAGCGCGCGGCGTTCGTGCGTGTCGCGGATCAGGTGCGCCTGACGCGCTACGGGCTGGATTGCTACGCTTATGCACTGCTCGCGGCGGGGCATATTGATCTGGTGATTGAGGCCGGGCTGAACCCCTATGACATCGCCGCCCCGATTGCCGTGATCGAGGCAGCGGGCGGCATTGTGACGGATTGGCAGGGCGGCAGGCCGGGGCAGAGTGGCCAGATGATCGCGGCGGCCAATCCTGTGCTGCACGCTCAGGCGCTTGCGCTGCTGCAAAAGAGCGACGCTCGCGGATAAGGTAGGGTGCGTGCTTGTCACGCACCATCAGCGGGGCGGAAGAAGCTCAGTAATCGTCGCCCCGATCAGGGCCAGACAGTCTGGCGTCGAAAAGCGGTGATCCACCCCTTTCACCAGCGACAGGCGCAGATCGGGGCAATCCGCATGCGCCATGAGCCGTAGCGGAACAGAGGTCGCGACCGCTTCATCTTCCGTGCCCTGCAACAAGCGCACCGGGAAGGGCAGGGACAATGGGCCACGCAGGACAAGCTGGTTGCGCCCGTCCTCAAAAAGACGGCGGGTCAGCGTGTAGGGGCGGTCGTCATAGGAATTGGGCAGTTCCGTGCGCCCCGCGCCAAGGATCTCGGCGCGCTGCGCCTCTGACAATCCGGGCCACATGCTGTCTTCGGTGAAATCCGGGGCAGCGGCGATCCCGACGAGCCCCGCCACGCGCTCCGGTAGCCGCCGGGCCAGCAAAAGCGCGATCCAGCCGCCCATGGATGAACCGACAAGGATTTGCGGCCCTTCGGTCAGGCGTGTGACCGCCTCGAATGCATCTTCGGCCCAATCCCCGATACAGCCATCCTCGAACTGCCCGGAGCTTTCGCCATGACCGGAATAGTCGAAGCGCAGGAAGGCACGGCCTTGCGCGCGCGCCCAGTCTTCGAGCCAGACCGCTTTGGTGCCGGACATGTCCGACATGAACCCGCCCAGAAACACGATGCCCGGCCCTGCGCCTGCGTGGTGGTGATAGGCCAG
>PXDM01000067.1 GCA_003565055.1 Paracoccaceae bacterium | reverse complement strand
GGGTAGATCGACGGGGCGTGGCGCTTCCGCCTCGACCCTGTCGCAGAGGCCGCCCAACGTCAGGTCAGCCGCAAGCGCCGTGCCGACGCTGGCGGTCAACGTATCGAAGGCTGCGTCACGGTCGGCGCCCTGCACGACCGCCTCGATCTCGGCGCGGTGCTGGTAGTGGTAGGCCAGCGGCGACAGCGTTACCTCGGGATCACCCGGCTCTCCGTCGCGCAGGATCAGCAGACCTTCAGCCGGGACGCGCTCAGGCAGCAGCTCACCGCGCAGAGCGGCTGCAGGCAGCGCCAATAGCCGCGCATGCAGCGCGGCGAGGATGGTTTCGCGGGGGGTGGGCATGGTTACCTGCTATCGCGCGCATGTAGAACAGAAACGCTTCGGTGGTGCCAGTTGTGCGCAGCACCAAACCGGAAATGCAGGCCGGTGACTGCGCGCCCCGAGATGCATTTGGTTTAGTCCCGGCTGGCAACCAATCTCAGCTTCGGCTTCTCCCGAACGGACAACTTGGCTTCTGGCACAGCCAGGCCGTGCATTTGTGCAAACTCAATCGGATCCGTGCGGACTCCCTCCGCCAGTTCCTCAGTAGTGTAGCCGAGATCAGACAGGTGGAGGCTCACCAGCTGCGCCGACAGTTTGCCCTGCTCGTGTGGTATGTCGAACTCTTCCGGTTCCCGCGTCCGGTACCCGTACATACTCATTTTCTTGTATAAGCCGATCGCAGCCGCGTCATTAATCGCCCCAAGAGACTTCGCGCGATAGATCAGCGCGGACATCGCAACGCGCCACTTCAACTTAAGCTTGCCCAAGCGAGGGAGCGACAGGCCACGCCGGAGATCCGGCAAGATGCCGCTACGAGGCATCAAAAGCTCAGCTGCAAATTCGTTCGCCTCCTTTTCCATCGCGTCATATGGAAAAGGATGCAAGACCACATGCCCGAACTCATGCGCTAAACTAAAGCGCTTACGGTCAGCCGGGCGGCTTTGATTAAGGACAATAACCGGCTTCATTCCGGCGGGGCGCAGAGTCACGCCGTCAATGTCGGCCTCACCGAAATCACCCTCAACAACAACTACCCCGGTGGCCTCGACATAGCGCACGAGCGCTGGAAGCGGCCCATCATCGACCTGCCACGATGCACGGACCTTCTGAGCCGCTTCAGCGGGCGAGGTCACTGCATCCGCGTGCTCGCTTACGCTGCTGCGGTCGCTGACGACCTCAAACTGGAGCAGTTTGTATTGCGGCTCAAGATCCACCGCGTCTAACATCCGGCGCAGCTGGAAGACGTAGTGGTTTGCAAGCGCTACAACAGCGTCTTGATCTTTCACCGACACAGCTGCCTTTTTCCTGAACGCCGCTCCATGCAAGCTCAGGGGCGTCTTGTATACGGGCTCCTGCTCATAAAAGAAGCTCACCGGGAATCCCAAAAAACGCGCAATCGACTGGATATCCTCCTGCGATAGCACGTCCTTTGTGCCGTTCTCGATCCGAGAGATTGCGGCCTGCGCAACCCCCGTTTCAGCGGCCAGGTCCTTCTGTGTTTTCTTACGTCTTTTGCGAGCTAGAAGCAGCATCCCCCCGTTGATTGGTTTCGCTGCCATCTTCTTCCTTTTCTCCCTCCGGTTTCTTCACTCTCAGCTTCGCACCCTCCGGCCCTTCTGCCGGACTGCTATCAGCGGCACCAGCCACCTCGGGGAAGATATCGCGGAAAATCTCGATCTTCCTCTGGTCCACGCCGTCCGCAAACTTCAAGAAAACGCGCTCAAACCGCACGCCGGTGCCGTTCAAAAAGCAGGCGATGAACAGCAGAAGGGACGGCGGCGCCTCCACGTCGAAGCCCGGGAATTTCGGCTCTCGCTCAATGTCATATCCCGCGAACTGATGGGATGACTTAGATGTGCCACCCCGCGGGCCGCAAAGGTGCATCTCGAAGCTGACGTTATGGTCGTCACCAGAAAGCGCTATGGTGCCAGTGATCTTGTTGCTCTGACCGTTCTGGCAGTACGCGATAGCCAAGTCATCGGCCTCCAGATTGGCTGCAGATGCTGCGTCCGGCAGCGCGCAGTTAAGGACCGAACCGACCGCCCGTGCATCACCGAGGTCCATGTGCTCC
This sequence comes from Paracoccaceae bacterium, assembly GCA_003565055.1. GTDB lineage: Bacteria > Pseudomonadota > Alphaproteobacteria > Rhodobacterales > Rhodobacteraceae > Roseinatronobacter. Next base: position 687 of record PXDM01000067.1, on the reverse strand, counting down.
ACGCCAGCGAGGCCGGTTAAGGTTGTCTCTAAGCGGCCGAGGAGATCCCAGATCGGCTGTTCAAATCGCTCGCGCGCCGCCTGCAATGCCGTGTCCCGATCCAAATCGATTCGCCTTCTGCCGATGCCTCAGACGATCCATAGCACGCTGGCGGCAAATTTGGCAAGAAATATTCAATCTTTTATTCAAGCGCTGAATATTTTTCGGCTCGGCGATATGATCGCATGGAGTGATAGCCCCCCTCGGGAAACGGTGGTTGCCTTGACGTCCACCCGCATCATAAGCACGTGCAATGGCTGCCCGACGGTCGCGCCAACGGAGCCTTCCCAGTCAAGTGCATCCTCGGGCTCGCAATGCCGGCTACGCAGCTGACAATCAGGGAAAGACAGCTTCGTCCTCGCCACATCCATCATATTCTGACCTTCACCCAACCCGTCACGATCATCCCCGGTAGCGCGTCCTGCGCCCGGTCAGCATCGCGCGCCAGATCCAGCCGCTTCGGCAGCTTGACCTGCGGCACCAGCAGGAAGATCGGCGCGGTGACCTGGTTGCGGCCGGTCTTCGAGCGCGAGGCCACTGCCTGGCCACGGGTGTTGATCCGGGCGCGGTCGGCCACCAGCAGGCTGGGCCCGCGCGGGCGGTAGACGAAGCGCAGGCGCATGCCGCGGCGGCGCTCCCACTCGCCCG
>PXDM01000450.1 GCA_003565055.1 Paracoccaceae bacterium | reverse complement strand
GGTGGTCCATGTCACCTGCACGCCCCCCCATTTCCTGATCGGGCACTCGCAGATCGGCATGACGCTGCGCGACATGCTCTTCGATTCGAGCGAGACCTATTCCCCGCCCATGGTCACCGCGCGTGGCCAGAGCAATGAATGGCGCGGGTTTGCGATGCGCGAGGCGACGATCTACACGCGCTCGGGCGCGCTCGGGCGGGGCGGGTTTTCCGCGACGCTGCGGGATTTCCTTATTGGTGATCCGGCCGGGCTGCAGGCCGAGATCGAGCTACAATTCGGCACTTCGCCGCTCACACCCCAGACCTTCGTCTTCAACCAGGGAAATGACACGACGCCGCTCGGCTTCGATTTCGAGCAAGGCACACTTGAGATCACCGCGCGGCCGGGCGAGCAGGTCGCGCTCTTTGCCTCGCTGACCATGAGCGAGGTGCCCTCGGATGCACCCGATGAGCTGACAGGCTATCTGGCAGAGTTCAAATTCCCCCGGAGCCCGGCCGAGACCGGCACCGATGCCACTGGCATGGTCGAGCATGGCGATGTCCTGCGGATCACGCCGATTGAACTCATCGGCACGGGTGAGGAACAGCGCCAGCTCCGCAAGCCCGAATTCACTGTGCGCATGATCGCAAGCGGCACGGCACCAACCCTGTCGGTGACGGTCGCGGGCACCACGCTTGACAATGTCGTCGACCTGACCGGGCCGGTCAGCGGGCTGCAGGGACTGGCGCTCTCGGCCAGTCCCACACCTGCCGATTCCAGTGCCGAATTCGACTGGTCCTGCGAGACATTGGGGATCGGGGATACTGGCGCCATATTTGAGCTGGAGCTGCCCGAAGAAGCGCAGGGCGAGCATATCCTCGTCCTCACCCAACGCGACACGGCCCATGCGGCCACGCGGCTGCGCATCAAACTATATGAGGAAGAAGAAGCCGCGGTCCTGATCGGCTGCGAGGCCGGGGTCTTCGATGCCGAAAACCCTACCACTCAGCGCCCGCTGCGCGAGGTGCTGGGCACCTATGACCTGACGGCCTTTCATGACAATGGCGGGCTGCATGCCGGGTATGACAGCGCGCGGATCATTGCAGGCGGCTTGTTGGTGCCGGCCGGCCATATCGCTCAGGTCGCGCTTGCCGAAGACGAACCCGAAGACGAAGAGCCTCAGGAAGAGGTCGTCCATGACCGGCAGGTGCAAGTACAGTTCGGTTTCGCCGAGAAAACAGTCAATGCCTGGGGCAAGAAGCGTCCGGCCAAGGATGCGGGCAACAATTACCACGAGGCGCTGCTGAAATGGGCTGCGAATTATCCGGGCGCGGATTTTCTGGTGATCGGCCGCTGCGACGATGTCGGATCAAATGGCTTCAATGAAACCCTTGCCGAAGAACGTGCTCTGGCGGTCCAAACGATGCTCACAACGGCCACAGGTGACCAGCAGGCCATCGCCGCCGGGCGCGTGAGCGCGCTGGGCGAACAGACGGGCGGGGACCGGTCAGAGTCGGAATTGACAGGGATCATCGATCATCCCGAAGAGCTGATGGTCACGCGGCTGATCCTCGCCTTGGGCAAGGCCGATGACTGGCCGAAACACCCCACAGAAGGCTACGGTGTGCGTGGTTCGTGGGACACCGACCGCGAGAACACGCGCGCGCGGTTTCGGCGCACGGATGTCTTTGCCATCCCCGAGAGCACCGAAGATGCCGCCGAACCGCTCGAGGATGCCGAGCGCACGGCGTCGGCCACCATGGACCCCAAGGCGCGCCGGGTGCTGGTGCCCGCCTCGGGGCGCACGGTTGCGCCCAGCGACAATTCCGAGGCCCGCGCCGATTACCGCGTCAAGATGATCTTCGCCTGGGACCGCCCGCGCTTTTCCGGGTGGCGCGATCTGGTCCCGAACATGGCCGAGATCGAATATGCCTGGAGCCCCTCGGAGAACGGCATCAGCACCACTGCCGAGGTCGTCACGGTTCGCGGGAAATACGTCTATGACGACCTGACGGGCTTTACCCAGCTTCTGGTGGGTCTATCCTCCGAGGGTGGCGACGGGCTCTTGCAGACCGAGCAACCGGCCCTCGTCGCGGCGTTTGCCTTCGCCCCGATGCTGATCCCGGGGGTCGATTTCAATGACAATATCGGCGGCTCGCTCGCCCGGCTCGGCACGCTCGCTGCGATCAGTGCTGTGGGTCAGGCGGTTCTGGTCACGCGCGATGACCCGGATGATGACCCCAAGTCCCGAACCACGCTCGTCGCGGTCGAGGTCAAGACCGAGACGCGCACCATCGCCGACCCGCTCGCGGCCTACAAAATGCAATTCACGCTCGATTACACCAATGAGTTGCATGTTCTGGCCCCCATCCTCGGCCTGCGCACGGCCGAGAAGCAACCGATGAAGCTGCGCTACAAGAAGGTGGGGCTCGGCTATGATCACACCGCCGAGGGCAACATCATCGACAGGATTGGTCTGGTCTATGCCAGCGACTCGATGCAGATCGAGGATAGCGGGACATGGCAGATCGAAGGGCCGCTCGGCGCGCTCTTGCGGGTCACCGAGTTCCGCATGGGCGCGGGGTCCTTCTGGATCGAGCCCAAGCTCGCGCTGACGCTCAATGCGGGCGTGGTCGAGGTCTCGGAAGCGGCCTTCCGGCTGACCTTCACCGGCGGCGAGGAAGGCGGCATCAGCTTCAGCCTGCGCGGGTTGACCGCCAAGGTGAACATCCCCGCGACGCTGATGGGCGAGGGGCGTTTGCAGATCGAAGAAAGCGGGGTGATCAAGGCCGCCATCGACGTGACGGTTATCCCGATGCAGATCCGCGCCT
>PXDM01000517.1 GCA_003565055.1 Paracoccaceae bacterium | reverse complement strand
TTGCGGTGCGCGACCAGTTCCAACCTTCTTCAAGCGCGGCCAGACGCTGCAACTCGCCGATTGCGGCAACAGCCTGCGCGCGATCGCCCGGCGGGCAATGCAGCAGCTGCACACGCCCCTGTCCTACGGGGTCGTGTTGTGCCATGATCCCGCCTGCCAGTTCATTGCGCCTTTTGCGGTCGATGGTGATATCGTGGCCCCGTTTCATCCGGTCACGCGCACCGGAAATAACTGTGTTCGACGCCTCGATGATGGCCTTGGTAGAGCGGTAATTCTCAACCAGATATTCGGGCCTTGCCTTGTAGTCCTGCTCGAACTGACGGATGTAACGGATCGACGCCCCGGAAAACGCATAGATGTTCTGGTCGTCATCGCCCACGGCGAAAAGGCTCAGGCGCAGGTCTTCATCCTCTAGCGTCCGGCCTGCCACTGCCGCAATCAGCGCGTATTCCTGTGCACCCACATCCTGATACTCATCCACCAGAATCCACCGATAGCCCTGGATCAGTGTCTCACGCTGGGCTTCGGCCTCGGTCTTGCTCAGTCCCTCGCCGTTCAACTGGCGCACCGCTTCCATGACAACATTGTCGAAATCCCGGCTTTCGGCCCGCGCGCCAGTGAAACTTGCGCCCACAAGCCGCATGGCCAGCGCATGGCAAGTTGACACGGTTACGCCGTAAGCCTCGTCACCGACAAGATGCCGGAGCCGTGCCCGGATCTCGACTGCGGCGTGGCGGTTGTAGCTGAGCACCAGTATGCTGCGCGGATCCTCTCGGCGGACCCGGATCAGATAGGCAATACGATGCACCAGCACCCGCGTCTTGCCCGAACCCGGCCCCGCCAGAACAAGCACATTGGTCGCATCGCGGTCATCCGCGACGATCTTTTGCTGAACCGGATTGCCAAGCGCCTCGACCACGGCGGCCCAGGATTTGCCAGTTGTCTGGCGTCTGATCTCGGTGGTTTTGCCCTTCATCCAGCGGCCCATGAAGGCGTCTTGATCCAGCGCGAAATAATCCTCTGACAGCCGCATCGCGTCGCGCATCGACGCAAGCCCTGTCTCGGCATAGGTGGCCATGACATGGGTCTGCACGGTCTGTTCGTCATAATGATCCTGCAAAGGCGCGAAATCCTTGACCAGAAACTGCCCCTTTCCGGGGGCAAGCTGCACGGTCATCGCAGGCCGGAACACGGTCAGCCCTTTGCCCAGCGTGACGACATCCTGTTCATGCAGCCACATCAGCGCGCGATCCATCAGCCGTGTCATTTCCTTGACCTGCGCGCGCAGGAACGCATCGCCTGACAGGCTGGCGAGCAGGTCGCCCAGTGTGGTTTCGACCTGCAAATCCTTACCGCGCTGACCTTTGTTCAGCCGACCCAGAAGATGCGAGAGCAACGCTTCCCCGGCTTGCTGGCGCAGGGTGGCGGATTGCTCGACCACACGCAATGACCGTTGCAACGCCACCGAGAGTGTATGTCGCGAGAGTTTGCGCAGGCGCAGATTGCCCTTTCCACCATCCAGATCCCGGCCATCGCGCGCCATGCCGCGCAAGAGCTTCTCGACCAGATCAGGGCGCACATGGCTGTGCCCGCCGTCGCGCAGCCTCGCGCTGGCCAGTTGGAGATTCAACGGGGTGCTTGCGTGATCGTCAGCATCGGGCGCGTCTTCACGCATCAGCGCGATCAGGTCGGTCTCCAGCCGCGTGGCCTGACCCAACCGATTGACCGAACTGTCCTGCACGGAGGTATGCACAAACACAGTGACCGCAGTGTCATTTCGCGCGATTCCCAAAGCCTCAAGATCAGCCAGTGCCTTGGTCAATTGCCCTCCGGTCAGACCGCTGATCCCGGTCAGTTCATCCGTAGAGATGCCCTCATCTGGCGGCGCATTGATCAGATGGCGGACGATATCCATCAGTTGGACGCGCCGCGTACCCGTGATCTGCGCCTTGTCCAGCAAGGCTTTCGCATCCTCAATGCTGCGCACGCGCAACGAGGATGGAAAAACCTGCACGCGGTTTTCTTCCCGGGTCAGCAGCTTCGCCTCTTCCAACCAAGACAGTGCCGTCTTGACCCGCGTGTCATCGGTGGCACTTTCGCGCTGAAACTCCCGGTCCTGCTCATTGCGCACGATTTCACCGGCGGTCGCGACCACAGTGCCGGTGCTGCGTGACCTCACATCCATGCGCCGCACGGCCTTCAGGATGGCACCGATCTCATGTCGGGCGAGGCGCGAGCGCGCCGAAAGCTGGAACTGGCGCTCAACATCATCAGCCGCAAACAGAAGCACGCAATTCGCATGGTCCCGGTCGCGACCGGCGCGGCCTGCCTCTTGCAGATAGTTTTCAAGCGAGCCGGGAATATCGCCATGCACCACAAGCCGGATATCCGGCTTGTCGATCCCCATGCCAAAGGCGTTGGTCGCCGCGATCACCCGCAACGCGCCGACGCGGAACTGTTCCTGAATGGTCTTCTTCTCATCCGGCGTCAGCCCCGCATGATAGCGTTCCGCCGACAGGCCCTGCTGTTGCAGAAATTGCGCCACATCCTCAGTCGCCTTGCGTGTCGCGCAATAAACGACGGCACCGGACACACCATCTGGCGGCAGGCGCTGCTCGATGACATCGAGGATATCGGCCAGTTTGGTGCGTTTCCCGGTTGCGCGCACCTCAAAGCTCAGATTTGTCCGCGACGCGCCCCCATCAAGCAGCAGGAGGTTCATTCCCAACCGGCTCTGGAAATGGTCGCGAATGTCGCGCACAACCTCGGGCTTTGCGGTTGCGGTCAGACAGATCACCGGGGCGGGATCGCCATCGCCTGCGGTTT
>PXDM01000340.1 GCA_003565055.1 Paracoccaceae bacterium | reverse complement strand
CCCGTCCAGACAATCGCGCACGACTTGCGCAAGCTCCGGGCGCAGGGCGGCTTCATGCGCGGCGGGGCCGTCGGCATGGCCATCGGGTTCAGGGTGGATGATGATCTCATTCACGTCTGGCAGGGCAGCGAGCACATTGGCGCGGGCGGCCTCGCTCAGACGGTGCGCCTCCGAGAGTGTCATGGCCGGGTCGAGCGCGATATGGACATCGGCCTGAATCGCCCCGCCCATATGGCGCAGCCGCAGGTCATGGGCGTCGCGCACGCCGGGGGTGCGCATCAGCGCCTCGGTGATGCGCGCGCCGGTTTCCTCGGAGGGGGCCGTGTCGACCAGTTCGTGGATCGCAGGACGCCCATAGACCCAGGCCACGCGCCCCAGCATCAGCGCGATGATCGCAGCCCCCAGCGCATCGGCCCAAGGCGCGCCCAGCATGGCCGCGCCGATGCCCACAAGCGCCACGACTGACGTGGCCGCGTCCGAGCGGTGATGCCAGGCATTTGCGGCCATCATCGCCGAGCCTGTGCGCTTCGCCACAGCCTTGGTGTAGTGATAAAGCCCTTCCTTCAGCGCGATCGAGAGCCCCGCAACCCAGAGCGCGAGCAGGCCCGGCGCGGCCCCCGGCGGGTCGAGCAGCCGCGCGCCCGCGTCGATCAGGATGCCCGCGGCCGCAAGCGCCAGCATCGCGGCAATGGCCAGCGTGGCCAGTGTTTCAAACCGGCCATGACCGAAAGGGTGGTCCGCATCGGGCGGGCGGTGCGAATGGCCAAGCGCCCAGATCACAGCGGCGTCGGACATCAGGTCCGAGAGCGAATGCACACCATCCGCCACCAGCGCCTGACTTTGCGCCACCAGCCCGGTGATGATCTTGGCCCCCGCCAGCGGGCCATTGAGAAACACCCCCGCCCAGGCCGCGCGGCGCTTGTCGCGCAGCGCGGCGCTGTCAGCGATGGTCTCAGGCTGGGTCATAGCAAGTCTCGCTCAGATACGGCCAATAGGGGTCATCTGCCCTGCGAGGCAGTGTTTTGCAACAGAGTCGTGATACGCACGCAAGATGGGAACCGCCCCGGCCCAGTCTGCGCAATTCTGCGCAAGGCGCGCGCGTGTCGACGCGTTCAGTCGCGCCACGACCGGAATCTGCACGCCCGCTGGCAAAAGCGCCAGACAGCGCGCGGCGTCTTCTGCGGGCAGGCGGATCATCGCGTTTGCGATCTCGTCGGCAGAATGACGCAAGATCGCAGGGCGGCCCGCTTTCATGCTGTCACCATAGATGAAGGCGCGCAGATGGGCGCTGGTCAGGGCGCGTGTTGCCGATGTGGTTTGAGAGATGTAGCTCATGAGATCTGTCCTTGGGCTGTAACCCTCTGCACGGGCGCCCCCCCTTGCATTGGGCGGCGCATCACATGAGGGGGATGGTGAGATTGAACAATCGCGGGTCAGGCATGATGTGCGGTGTCCTGTTTGGGCTGTCGGGCGGCATGCGCGATACCGCCCGGCAAAGGTTTCAAAGGATCAGAGATCGACCCCGATCAGCCATGCGGCCATCGAGAAATAGACCAGCAGGCCAGAAAAATCCTTGATCGTGGTGATGAACGGGTCCGCGCCGGGCGCGTGGTCCACCCCGATCTTGATCATGATATAGGGCAGCAGGAAACCGAGGCAGGAGGCGAGGAAGACCGAGGTGAACAGCGCCACGCCCACCACAATGCCAAGCTGCGGAATGTCATTCGGGACACCCTGCCAGAAATAGGCGACTGTGCCCGCGACCAGCGCAATGCCCACAGCCATGGTCAGACCCACCAGCGCCTCGCGCGCGAAATTCTTGCGCCAGAAATCGGCAATCGTGACATGACCCAGCGCATAGCCGCGCGCGAAGATCGTGGAGGATTGCGTGCCCACATTGCCGCCCATATCCATCACCAGCGGGATGAAGATCGCCAGCGCCAGAACCGCGCCCAGCACATCCTCGAACTGGTCGATCAGACCACCGACGATCAGACCGCCCGCGAGCGTCACCATCAGGAACAGGATGCGCACGCGCACAGTGTACCAGATCGGCCCCTGGGTCAGTTTTTCCGAGCGCACATGGTCTTCGGTGTGGAACACATCGCCCACCCCGGCCTTGTAATAGATATCATCCGAGGTCTCGAGTTCGAGGATATCCATTGCATCGTCAAAGGTCAGCACGCCGATCATCTCGCGCTTGGAATTGACGACGGGCAAGAGCGGCACGTCTTTCAGTTGCAAGCGCCGGGCGGCGGCTTCCTGATCCATGTCATGGGCGACCGCCAGATCCGCGCCTTCGAGGGTCGCGGCGATCGTGCTTTCCGGGTCCGCGCGCAGCAGTTCCGAGAGCCGCGCGTAGCCTTTGTACTGGCCTTGCCCGTCCACGATGAAGACGACGGCCGCCTGGCCCGCTGGCATGCGCGAGCGGCGCACGGCGTCGAGCGCGTCGCTGACCTTGGCGTTATCGGCAACATAGACAAAGGCGTCGCGGATGCGCGCCGAGATGGGGCCTGTGCTGGCCTTGGTGGCAGCGGTTGTTGTGCCCAGTGTTTCAAAAGTGGTGCTTGCCATGTGATTTCTCCATTGGCCTGGTTGTGTTTGTGTTCGGGATTTCAGTCAGCGCGGGCGGGCGGGTCCCAGCCGCGAGCTGTAGCGAGTGTGCTCTTGCGGTGGTGCACCAGGATGTGAAAGCCGCATGACATGCCGTGTCTCTGGGGGATGCGGGTCATCACGCGCCCCCCGCGATTGGCCCGAGCAGCGCCCAGGCGATGGCGAAATAGATCACCACCCCCACCAGATCCATCACCGAGGTAATCAGCGGCGCTGACATG
>PXDM01000143.1 GCA_003565055.1 Paracoccaceae bacterium | reverse complement strand
GACAAAGATATTCTCGTCCATTGTCGAGCGCATATCGCCGGGCCGCACAGGTGCCCAGCCTGCATCATTGGTCAGACCTGCCAGTTCCGCGATCTTGCCCGCTTTCTGAGCCGGGATGACATTGACCACATCGGCCTGTTCGACCTCACCATCGATGACGACTTCCATCGTGTCGGGGCGCACCTCATAGCGATCACCGCCGAAATCAGGGCCGATGCGCGTGACCATGCCGGGATAATGCCGCTCCCAGCCTTCCTCGAACAGCGCCTGTTTCGAATAGGTCTCTTTCGGGTCCACGACGAGGATCTTGGCACTCGGGTTCGATTGCGCGAGCATATGCGCGACCATACAGATCCGCTCGCCCGGACCGGGCGGGCAGCGATAGGGGTTCGGGGGCGCGACCATGACAAACAGCCCGCCTTCGCGCATCGTCTCGATCTGGTGCTTGAGCAGTTGCACCTGCGTGCCGGACTTGTAGGCATGCGGCATGCGGCTTTGCTGGCTGACATCCCAGCCCGGCACCGAGCCTTCGACGAAATCAATCCCCGGCGCGACCACCAGCCGGTCATAGGGCACGGAGTCGCCCGAGGCCAGGGTCACAGTCTGCGCGTCACGGTCGACGCCCATAGCCCAGTCATGGATGACATTCACACCGGTGCGCGCGATGTTGCCATAGGAATGGCCCAGCGCGTCGAAATCCCAGAACCCGCCCAGATAGAGGTTCGAGAAATAGCAGGTGTAATAGCGCCGAGAGGGCTCGATCAGGGTCACATCGACGGCCCCATCGCTGTCTTTCGCAATGTAGCGCGCCACAGTGCCCCCGCCGGAGCCGCCGCCGATCACGACGACGCGCGGGCGGGTCTGGCCCATCAGCGCGGGCGCGGACAGGGCTGCCGTGGCCAGAGTGGCCGTGCCCAGAAAGCTGCGTCTGTTCAGTTTCATGTACTCTCTCCCAATTGGAACATTGCTCCAGTTTCGCGCCCATCCTCCCGAGGGTCCAGAGTCAGTTCAGATGACCGTTGTCATGTGAAAAGACATAAATTCCATGGGGCGCGTCTTGCATGGAATAGCGGCCGCATTCGGCAGGCCCGCTCTGAAATACAACCGCCCCGCTGTCACGCGCGGGGCGACGGATGTCTTATTCGCGGCCAAGTTCGCGGAAAAATGCGGCCAGCGCTGCGATTTCCTCATCATCGAGGCGCTGCGAGACCGATTGCATCACCTCATGAGGGCGCAGCTTTTGCTTGTAGGCATGCATGGCGACCACGAAATCCTCCTCCGGCCAGCCAACAATCCCCGGAATGCCCGCATGGTCCCCTGAGCGCTGGTGACAGGTCGTGCATTCGCTGCTCAGGAACTCACCATATTCGATATCGCCCTCGATCGCGAGAATTTCCGCCGACAGATCGACTTCACGTCCGCGCGCGGTCGGGGCCGCTTCGGGGATGTTCTGGGGCTGGTCGGAATAGGCGCGCATATAGGCGATCAGATCCGCGCGGCGCTCCGGGTCCGACATGCCGCGATAGGACATGCGTGTGCCCGAGACGAGCGCGCGGGGGTTTTCGATATAGGCGTCGAGACGGCGCAGATCCCAGCGCAGCCCATCACGACCCTGCCGCAGCAGCGCTTCGGAATAGCGGAAGTCGTCATGACTGCCTGCCCCGCGATCGAAGATGCGGTTCAGATGCGGCCCGATCCGGTGCTGCGCGCCGTCCCCGATCTGATGGCAACTCGCACATTCGCGCCGGTAGATCTCGGCCCCTGCAGTGGCGTCCCCGATGGGGATGGCCTGAGCGACAGTTTGCACCGGGGCCAGCAAGGCCCCGATGCAGAAGAGGAGTTTCAGCGACTGTTTCACTGGGCCGCACACTCAGTTTTCATGCGACGCGATATAGGCGATGAGTGCCGCGCGTTCATCTTCGCTGCGCACACCGCGGAAGGACATGCGGTTGCGCGGCACCAGCCCGGCCGGGTTCTCGAGGAAAGCGTCCAGCGTCGCTTCATCCCAGACCAGCCCGTTTTCCGCAGCCTCGGTAAAGGCGGGCGAATAGCGGAACCCGTCGGCGAAAGCCGCTGTCCGGTCGATAACGCCGTTCAGCGCAGGCCCGGTGCCATTGCGCGCGCCCTCGCCGATCTGGTGACAGGTGCGGCACTGGCGCCATGCGGCCTCGCCTGCGGCCACAAGCTCAGGGTCCAGCGAGGCGAGTTGCACCTCTTCCTCTGCCGGGCTCTCGGCTTCGGGCGCAGCAGCTTCCTCGACCTCTTCGACCACAGGGGTGCTGCCATCGGAATAGGTGAAGCGGATCACCGGGAATTCGGGCGTCACGTCAATATCGCTGGCCCGTGCCGAGATGCTGACCGCTTCGCCACAATCGCTCATGCAGGGCTCTTGCGTGAATTCGGGAAATTCGGTCTCGGCGCGGTCATCGAGATAAAAGCCATCTTCATTGGGCAGGCGCACTTCGGTGAAATTCTCGTGGCTGAGCTCGAAATCGTCATCCACCAGCCCGGCGGAATAGAGGATATAGGCTGTGATCGCATAGACCTCATCTGTCTCGAGCGTCTGGGCCGCGCCGAAAGGCATGGAGCGGTTGATGTAATCCCAGACCGTCGAGAGATAGGGCCAGTAGGATTCGACCGTCTTGAGCGGGCGCTCATCGGTCAGCGAGTTACGCCCGCCAACGATGGGCGGCCATGCGCCTGCGCCCTCGGCGAAGTCCCCATGGCAGACTGCACATTGGTCGATCCAGTAATCTTCCCCGTCGAGCACATTGCCGCGCCCTTCGGGCAGGCCGCGCCCGTCAGGCATGATGGCGACATCCCAGGCGGCGATCTCTTCGG
>PXDM01000393.1 GCA_003565055.1 Paracoccaceae bacterium | reverse complement strand
TCTCGAAATTGCGCCGCTCCAGAAAGACTTCGTCGAAACAGCGGTCGCAATAGACACGCTGGAAGGCCGCATTCGCACGCTCGTGCTCGCCTTCCGAAACGGCTGCATTGCAACGCTGGCACCGGTACTTCACGCCCTGCACGACATCGGCGGTGGCCTGCTCAATGGCATCCGCCACCGTGGCGGCGACCGCACGTACATAGTCGCGATTGGCCGGATTGCGGGCCACATCGCGCAAGTCCGCCACGCAAGGCTTGGCGGCGGCACCACACTTTTTCAGGGCACGAATGGCATATTGCTGTGTCTGCGGGTGGCGGGCCTGCCGTGCCAGCGGTGCCAATGCGGCCACCGCCGCATCCGTGTCCGCGCCGAACTCCGCCAGCTTGCCAATGGCCGAAACAGCCAGCCGCTGGACCTCGTTCGAGGGCAGAGCCAGCATGGCCACCAGCTCCGGCAAAGCAGCCGGGTTGCCCGATCGCCCCAATTCCAGTGCGCGTTGCACGGCGGTTTGGTGGTCTTTTGGCAGCATCGGGCTTTTCATGCTGGCACCTCCCCGGCAAACGGACCGACTCTCTTCGTTCGCCGATCCCCATTCGCTGCAATCTTTGTGCCTATTGTCGAGCAAAGCGAATCAATCCTGCACAACCGGTTTCCTATCAACACTGCCATCCATTTTGGCTCGCAATTTCCCTTCGCTGTCAATTCCGGCTCGTAGATAGGCGAGTAAAGCGAGTCAATCAGGCCACGCTGCCTCTGCTGAAAAGCTGCAGCCAACATCTGCAACCCTGCTGCCAACAACTGGTCTTTGATCGTGGACCAAGGTTGTTTCTGGGCAAAAATGTTTCGGCTAGTTCTCATTAGATTCCTTTTTCAGTATCTCATCTTGCACGGCAGCCGAGGTTGTCGAGCAAAGCGAGTCAATCTTCTGCGCTTGCTCCGGGAAAAGCTGCTTGATAAACGCACCAAAAATCTCCAGAACGATTTTTCCAAGCCGCTTGCTTTTCCAAAGTGGATACTTATCGGGGTTACTTGCAAGAAAATCATGCAGCGATGTCATTCGGTCGGGCGAGGCAGACGTGTAATCTGCCAGCAGTTGTGCAAGCGAGAATTTCGCCAAAGAAGACTCCAGACACTCCAGGTCATCTATGGTCATGAGAGTTAATGGCGCAACAAAAAACGAACCCTTGCGCATCCATCCTCTTGCATCGGCCTCTTCGGGCGCAAGCAATTCCCGGAATTCTTCGGCAAAGAACCAAGAATGCAAATGTGCATCCAGAAGGCGATCATGCACCAACAGGAGCGGATAGATACGCTTGATTAGCTTCGTGTTAAGCCTCTTGGGAACCCATTTGTTATCGGCCAGCATGCTGATGGAATGCACCAGTTGATTGTATCCTTTTCTCCCCTTGTTGTCCCTTTTGTATTTCTCGCGTACGGCAGCAAGATACTCCTTCGGTTTTTTCGGGTTCGTCACGTCATCACGTATCAATGCACCCTTGGCCTCGATCCAGACAAGGTCAGGTGTATAATCCAGCACGAAATCCGCGATCTGTATTTCCTGATCCCTGTCCTCCCGGACATCACAATACAGCCTTTTTGCCAGAGGTGGTTCGGTGTCTGGGAAAATGTGCCGTAAAGCACTATTAACGTAAGCCTCAAAAGCAGCCCCAAACTGTGCTATCAGTTGGTCTCTCTGTTCTTTCTTAGATTTAACCCGGATAACATGAAACAGTGGCCCAAGGCTTTCCTGCTCCAGAAAGAGCAACGGATCAATAATTATATAGCGGCCATCAGCAGCTTTCAGGATCGGACGCACTCGCAGGGGCTTTAAATCGTAGCCTGCTCCAAACTCTACAGAATTTAATGGGCACTGCTTCCACAATGCGGATTTCAGTTCGTCGGGCGTTTGGGACTGTAGGTTCAAATATGTGGTGAACGTTTCCGCCATGTGAGGAACAGACCTTGATATTGATTGCAACGAAAAACAGCCGCTATTATCTAAACCGCCTATGCCGGATTTGGAAGGGCTATTGATGAAGTGCGTGAGCAGTGCAGCGGCAGAGCAAAAATAATCGTTAATTGACATATTCGTTGCTTCATAAAAAAGCCTTTCGAAATCGCGGTTCTGTTTAGGCGCGATTTCGTTGAAAATGCACCACCCCCGTGCCAGCATATCAACTGGTCGATCATGTGTTCTTGTTTCCATTGCCTCGCGACGACATACAACGAGTGCATTCCGCCGTTTTTCGTCGACGGTATTGCCTATGTTCAGCGCCCCTTTGGGAAAAAGGCGTGCACACCAGGCTTGGTTTGCCATGAGCAATGCCTTGGTAAATGTATTTCGTGTGTTCGGGTCGTTGAATGTGTTTTTATCACCTTCGTGATCTGTACAAAACAAGGCGATCCAGCGAAACAATTCAAGCAACGGTCCGCGATTAATCGTTATCGTTTCATTTGCATCGAGCCCGCGCTGTGCAACATACCGTTTGATAGTCGTGCGCTGTTCAGGACTGAAGATCGTTTCCAGAATATTCGCCTGTATTTGCTGATCTTCAAGCTGCCCATCAGCAAACATCAGGTTTAATCTCGCACACCATACAAGTGCATCTGTTCTGCTGAGGGCAGAAACCGTGTTTTGGAATTTTTCAATCGCAACAGGGCCATCATCAAATACGGCATCATAGGGTAATGCTATCGCGATATTACTCATTGCCTTTGCCGGCCCCTTTGGGTTGCGTTGTGCCCTCGACAATCGCGATTTCTTCCGCCGTCAGCCCGTAGAGCTTGTAGACCTGCTCGTCAATCTCCCGCTCCAAGGCGGAGGTGTCGGCGGCGGGGTCGGCTT
>PXDM01000213.1 GCA_003565055.1 Paracoccaceae bacterium | reverse complement strand
CTTCGGAAATCGCCTATGCGCTGATGGTGGTGGCGCCCGCGTGAGTGATCTGGCGCAGATGGTGCAAGCGGGCGACCCCGACCGCCATGCTGCGACCCTCGCGGCACCTGAAGAGATGCGCGCAAGGCTCTGGACACTCTACGCTTTCAACCTGGAGGTCGCGCGTGCGCCCTGGGTCACGCAAGAGCCGATGATCGCCGAGATGCGGCTGCAATTCTGGCGCGATACGCTCGACGGCATCGCCGAAGGCCAACCGCCGCGCGCCCATGAGGTCGCAAGCCCGCTCGCGCAGGTCTGGCGTGATCATGCGCTGCCGGTCGATCTCGGCCATGCGATGATCGACGCGCGGCGCTGGGATATCGGACGCGAGGGTTTTTCGGATGCGCAGGCGCTGGCGGCGCATCTCGAAGCGACCAGCGGCAACCTGATGTGGCTCGCAGCCCTGACGCTGGGTGCAGGGCCGGGGGCGGAGCAGGCCGCGCGCGACATGGCCTATGCCGCGGGGCTCGCAAGCTGGTTCCTTGCGGTCCCTGAACTCACCGCGCGCGGGCGGCAGCCCTTGCCTGACCCGTCGCCTGACGCCATCCGCGCGCTGGCCGAGGACGGCTTGACCCGGCTTAAAAACGCCCGCGCGCAACGCGCGACCGTCCCGACCAGTGCCGCGCCCGCGCTGCTCACAGGCTGGCAGGCGGGCGCGATCCTGCGCCGCGTGCGCAGCGATCCCGCGCGGGTCGCAGAGGGCAGGCTTGGCCTGTCGGAATTCGCGCGGCGCAGCCGGCTTCTGGCGCGCGCCCTCTCCGGGCGTTGGTGAGCGCGTGCGTTCACGCAGTTTCGACCGCGTGGCCCGCGCAATCGCCGCGCCTGCGCCTTGCCATTGCGCGGCCCTGCCACTAGGGTGCGCGCCAAATTGCCCGGCTTTCGGGCATCCAACAGACAGGAGCTTTCATGTTCGTCTCGCCTGCCTATGCGCAAGATGCCGGTGCCGCCGGTGGCCTGATCTCGATCATCCCTTTCATCCTGATCTTCGTGATCATGTATTTCCTGCTGATCCGTCCGCAGCAAAAGAAGATGAAGGAACATCAGGCGATGGTGTCTGCGCTGCGTCGTGGCGATCAGATCGTCACGCAAGGCGGGATCGTCGGCAAGGTCGTCAAGGTCAAGGAAGACGGCGAGATCGAGGTCGAGATCGCCGAGGGCGTCAAGGTCCGCGTGATCAAATCGACCGTGGCCACTGTCCTGTCGAAGACCGAGCCTGCGACGAAGGACTGATCGTCGCACGAATGCCAGCCTGAACCGGGAGCGATGCCCTGATGCTGCAAATACCGATGTGGAAACGCATCCTGATCTGGGCAACCTGCGCGCTTGCTCTGCTCTTCGCGATGCCGAACCTGTTTTACGACCGGGTCGAGCGGCATAACGACGCGGCAGCGCTGATCGAGGTCGGTCAGCGGGACGCACAGGTCGACGCCGACAAGGCAGGCTGGCCGAGTTTCCTGCCGTCTTTCCTCGTCAATCTGGGCCTCGATCTGCGCGGCGGCGCGCATCTTCTGGCAGAGGTGCGGGTCTCGGATGTCTATGCCGACCGCATCGACGGGATGTGGCCACTGGTGCGCGACCGTCTGGCGCAAGAGCGCAGCACCGTGGGCGCGGTGCGGCGGATGCCATCGGATGATGCGGGCGAATTGCGCGTGCGGGTGGCCAATGAGGCGGCCATCGAACAGGCCGCCGCTTTCGTGCGCGAACTCGCCCAGCCCACGCAATCGCTGACCGGATTCAGCCAGTCGCGCGATCTCGATGTGCGCATCGAGGGCGAGGAAATCGTCGTCACCTTGTCCGAAGCCGAACGCCTTGCGACCGACGAGCGCACCATGCGCCTGTCGCTCGAAATCATCCGCCGCCGCGTCGATGAGGCCGGCACGCGCGAGCCCACGATCCAGCGTCAGGGCGCGGATCGCATTCTTATTCAGGTGCCGGGAATCGGTTCGGCGGAAGAGTTGAAAGCGCTGATCGGCACCACCGCCCGGCTGACCTTCCATCCGGTGATCAACACCACTGACGACCCTGACGCAGTGCCCGGCCCGCGTCAGATCATCTACCCGTCGATGGATGAGCCGGGGCGGTTCTACATCCTTGACCAGACCCCGGTGGTGACCGGCGAGCAACTGGTCGATGCGCAGCCCGCGATGGATCAGAACAATCGCCCGGCGGTGAATTTCCGCTTCAACCCGGCGGGCGGGCGGGCGTTCGGGCTCTATACAGCGGAAAATATCGGCAATCCCTTCGCGATCGCGCTCGATGGCGAAGTGGTCTCGGCACCGGTGATCCAGAGCCATATTCCCGGCGGCTCCGGCATCATCACGGGCCGTTTCACGCCCGAGGAAACCAGCCGCCTCGCCGTGCTCTTGCGCGCCGGTGCCCTGCCTGCCGAGATGGATTTCCTTGAGGAACGCACGGTCGGGCCGGAACTGGGCCAGGACAGCATCGATGCCGGGCAGATAGCCGCCATCGTGGCGATGGTGGCGGTGCTGGGCTTTATGCTGCTCAGCTACGGCTTCTTCGGCGTCATTGCCAATATTGCACTGCTGCTCAACGTGGCGATGATCTTCGCTCTCCTGTCGATGATCGGCGCAACGCTGACCCTGCCGGGCATCGCCGGGATCGTGCTGACCATCGGCATGGCGGTGGATGCCAATGTGCTGATCTTCGAGCGTATCCGCGAAGAGTTGCGCACCGCGCGCGGCCCGGCAAGGGCGATCGAGCTGGGTTATGAAAAGGCGCTGTCGGCGATTCTGGACGCCAATATCACCACCTTCATCACCGCCGGCATCCTGTTCGCGCTGGGCTCGGG
>PXDM01000357.1 GCA_003565055.1 Paracoccaceae bacterium | reverse complement strand
TGCAAGCGTAGCCCCGCCCTGCCCTGTTGCGCCATGGGTCGGCCATCGAAGGTCGTGGCGACTGCCGTAGATGATCCGGGGATCCCCAGCAGGATCGAGCTGATCGCGCCACCATACATCGCGCCGTAATAGAGCGCGGCGAGGAAGATGATCGCGGAGGCAGGCGGCACGATGAAGGTCAGCGGCAGCACGATGGCAACCCCATTGACCGAACCAAGCCCCGGCATTGCCCCAATGAACAGCCCCAAGGTCACGCCCACAATGACGATCCCGATATTGAGCGGCATCAGCGATGTGGCAAAACCCTGCCCGAGAAGTGAGAGAATATCCATGAGGGATGCGCTTTCAGAAGAACATGGCGTAGAGCGGGAAGAAGAGCGGCTCGGCCATCCCTTTGGGCAGCAGGATCAGCAGCGCCACCTCGAAGAAGAAAAACAACGCCACAGGTGTCGCCAAAGTCAGCGACAGTGTCACGGTCCAGCCATTGCGGCCGAAAAAGCGCAGATACCAGAACATGAAAAGCGGAATGGCGATATAGGCCCCGAGGATCGGCATCAGGAAAATCGTGAGCCCCAGCGCCAGCACGACGGCCAGAACTTGCCCGAACATGCCCGGCTCGAAAAATGGTGTCAGATCAGCAGGCCGAACACCTGACAGCACCGAGCGCAGGAAGATCCCGCCAGAGGCAAGGAACATGATCAGGGACAGCCAGAACGGGAATGCGCCGCCACCCGGTCCCCGCGCGCCGTCCCATGTGATCGGCAACACAGTCGCGTGCCACATCAGATAGACCGAGAAGGCCATCAACGCGAGCGCGATCAGGCTGTCAGGTTTCATCACGGATTTGAACATGGGCAGGGAGGCTCCTTGGCTCGGCGCGAAGGGGCCGGATGCGGCGACAGGCAGCATCCGGCAGGCACAGGGTGTTGCGTGAAAAGCCGTCGCGGCGCTCAGTCTATCGAGGCCAGAAGCTCACGATGCATCTCGCGTTCCTGCAGGAAATACTCCTGAAGCTCGTCGCCATAGATGAAATCCGTCATCAGCGCCTGTTCCGCCGCGTATTCCTGCCAGACTTCTGTCTCGCTCAGCGCACGGAGCAAATCGACGTAATACGCCTGTTGCGCCTCGGTCAGACCACCGGGGGCCACCATGCTGCGCTGCATGTAATATTCAAGCGGCGTGCCCAGTTCGGCAAAGGTCGGCACACCGGGCATGCTGTCCAGCCGCTCCGGCGTCAAGAGCGCGATCGGACGCACGCGCCCCGCCTGCCAGAGACTGATCGCCTCGGACGGGTTGTTGACCGTCGAGTCGATATGTCCGCCCGCAAGTTGCGCTGCGACTTCGCCGCCACCGCCCATGGGCACATAGGTATGGCGGATGCCGAATTCGCGCTCCAGCAGAGCTGTCACGAGGCTGTCTTCCTGCCCTGAGCCGGTTCCGCCCATGCGCCAGGTCCCGTCGGCAGCATTGACCGCCTCGATATACTGGTCGAGCGTTTCGATCCCGCTATCGACATTCACCCAAAGCGCAAACGTATCCACGGCCATACGCGCAAGGGGTGTGAACTCTTCGATATCGACCCCGAGATCGGTCTGGATCGGCGTGGTGAAATAGCTGTTCAGCGTCGCCATGATGATATGCGGATTGCCTTCGTTATCCTTCAGATAGCGCAGCGCTTCCGCCCCGGAGCCACCGCCCTTGTTGACCGGCATGAAGGGCATCCGCGCCAGACCTTCCTGCTGGATAATGGACTGAAAGAGCCGCGCGAGACGGTCTGCGCCCCCACCCTGTCCGGCCATGATCACCATCTCCACCGGGCGATTCGGCTGCCAGTCCGATGCTTGCGCCGGCAGGGCCATTGCCAGCGTTGCAGCGGCGGCAAGGCTGAACAGGGAACGGCGTGCTGTATGCGTTGTCATTGTCTCGGTCTCCTCCCAGAGTTGATCTTGGCAGGTGCTCCCACGGAAATCTCTCTCCTCACCTGCTGAACATATGAAATATTAAGACCCGGACCCCTGGCAACTGCATTCGTGTTAATGTGCAACTTTTGTAGCGCCACAAGTTTACATTTGTAACTTTTGTAATGACAATAACGCAACAAAATTGCGGACCGCGCAGAACACCCTCTTGCCTGAAGCTGCGGCTTCGGCTCTTGTGTCATCCATGTCTGGCGGTGCATCTGCGCGCCATGACGACTTCAGGGAGGAGTAACATCATGGCATTGAAGAGTATTCTCGTTGCCTTTTCCGGTGATGTCGCAAGTTGCAGCGCCTTGCGGTTCTCACTGCGCCTGCAGCAGCGTGATGGCGCGCATGTCACAGGAGTTGTCTGGCATGGCCCCGTGCCGCTGGAAAGCCGTCACCGCGCCTATCTGAGCAAGGGGGTCACGCGCATGCTCAGCGGGCGCGAGGATGAGGCCGCAGCCCGCATCCGTCAGGAATTCGAGGCGCAGGTGGCCGCGCATGGCAACCCCGATCAGGCGGGGTTCATCGACCTGCACGAAGTCGAATCCTTCAGCCTGCCCCGCCATGCGCGCGCTTATGATCTGGTGGTGATGACCCGGCATGCCGCCGAAGTGGGGCGCGAACATGCCGAAGTGCGCCCCGATATCGTGGCGCTGCGCGGTGGGCGTCCGGTCATCACCGTGCCTGACGATTTCGACGGCGGAGCCCCCGCGCATGTCGTGCTGGCCTGGGACGGCAAGCGCGCAGCGACGCGGGCGCTGTCCGATCTCATCAATGTGCTGGGCGGGGTCGAAAAGATCACGCTTCTCACGATCGCCAAGGACCCGGAGCCCAAGCCTGAGGCGGGTGATGACATCATGGCTTATCTGCAGCGTCACGGGATCGC
>PXDM01000350.1 GCA_003565055.1 Paracoccaceae bacterium | reverse complement strand
GACCCCAAGGATCAGGATCAAGGTTCCCATATTGGCTACTCCGTCAATTCCGCAAAAGCCTGCGCTTTTGCAAGGGTTTGCTTTGCAGTCACAATATGCAGATTCTCGACGATCATGCCATCGAGAACCGCCACCCCTTCGCCCCGCGCGGTGGCTGCGTCAAACGCCTCGATCTGGCGCATGGCGAGCGTCACCTCGGCCTCAGAGGGCGAAAAGATCTCGTTGGCAACCCGCAGTTGCAGCGGGTGGATCAGCGTCTTGCCGTCAAAACCCATATCGCGGCCCTGCTCGCATTCCGTGCGCAGCCCGCGTTCATCGCGAAACGCATTATAGACGCCATCGACCGCGACAATCCCTGCGGCTTTGGCGGCGATCAGCGGCAATTGCAGCGCTGTGAGCAGTTGTTGCCGGTCCGGACGACTGCGGCAGCCCATGTCTTTGGCCAGATCATTCGTGCCCATGATGAACCCCGCCATGCGCGGCGCGCAGGCGATGGTCTGGGCGTTCAGCACGGCTTTGGGCGATTCGATCATCGCCCAGATGCGGGTCTCGGCAGTCTCGGGGCGCGCATCGAGGAGTTTTGCGAGCGCTTCGACATGCTCCGGGGCATCGACCTTGGGCAACAGGATGGCTTCGGGCTTGATGCTGGCGATCACATCGAGATCCGCCGCGCCCCATTCGGTCGAGAGCGCATTGATCCGCACCAGTTTCGCACGCTTGCCGTAATCTGTGCTCTGCAGCGTCTCGGCGAGCAGCACGCGGGCGCGGGCTTTCTCGTCAATGGCGACGGCATCCTCCAGATCGAAGATGATCGCATCAGCGGCAAGGGTCGTGGCTTTTTCCAGCGCGCGCTCCTTGGAGCCTGGAATGTAAAGCACGGAGCGAAAGGGGCGCGTGTCCATGATCTGTCCCTCGTAATAATCTGTCGCCTGTGGACCATTTTCAGACATGTATCGCAAGACAAAAATTGCTGCATTGCAGCGCAAATACGCGACCTCGGGCGCTAACATGGGGCGCACGGCGGCTTAACGCGGTTTTTTCGTGCCTCGGGCACTCTGGTCAGGACGGTTTTCTCTGGCCTGAAAAGGAATCGACCATGCGCCTTCTCTGCTGTCTCCTGCTGGCATTGGCCGCGATTGCGCCCGTGCCCGCACTCGCGCAATCGCTGCAATGCGCCCCGCGCGCGCAGGTGCTCGATATGCTGGCCAAACAGGCGCAGACCCGGCAGGCGCTGGGACAGGCCGGTGTTGCGATGATGGAGCTGTTCGCCGGGGAGGACAGCCAGCACTGGACCCTCACCGTGAGCTTCCGTGACGGTCGGACCTGCCTTCTGGCGCGCGGGATCGGCTATGAGGCGCGCGACGAGCTGTTCCCCAAGCCCGGCACGGCCTCCTGATCATTCTGCTCGCGCAAAGATGTCTTGCGCGGGGCTGTGCGGCTTTGCTAGGCGGGAGGTGACCTGTCCCCTGCCAAGGCCCGCGCCATGACCCATTTGCTGCACCGCTCCATCCACACGCCGCCGCGCATCGCGGTCGGGGCACAGGGGATCGAAATCACGGATCGCGACGGGCGCTCTTATATCGACGCCTCGGGCGGGGCGGCCGTGTCTTGCCTGGGCCATGCGCATCCCGATGTGATCGCGGCACTGCATGCGCAGCTTGACCAGCTTGCCTATGCCCATACCGGGTTTTTCACCACGGAGGTGGCCGAAAAGCTGGCGGATACGCTGATCGCGGGCGCGCCTGAGGGGCTGGAGCATGTCTATCTGCTCTCGGGCGGGTCAGAGGCCGTGGAGGCCGCGCTGAAAATGGCGCGGCAATATTTTACCGAGACGGGTCAGCCCGAGCGGCGCCACATCATCGCGCGGCGGCAAAGCTATCACGGCAATACGCTGGGCGCGCTCGCTGCAGGCGGCAATGAATGGCGGCGCGCGCAGTTCAAGCCGCTGCTGATGGAAGCGCACCATATCGCGCCCTGCTTTGCCTATCGTGAACAGCGCGCGGGCGAATCGGATGCGGCGTATGCGACGCGCGCGGCGGGTGAATTGGAAGCCAAGATCCTTGAGCTTGGCCCCGAGACGGTCGCGGCCTTCATCGCGGAGCCCGTGGTCGGGGCGACGGCAGGCGCTGTTCCGGCGGTCGGGGATTACTTCAAACAGATCCGCGCGATCTGTGACCGCTACGGGGTGCTGCTGATCCTTGATGAGGTGATGTGCGGCATGGGCCGGACGGGCTATCGTTACGCCTGCGAATATGACGGGATCGCACCGGATCTGCTGACGATTGCCAAGGGTCTGGGCGGCGGCTTCCAGCCTGTGGGCGCGACACTTCTGAGCAAAAAGATCTACGCCGCTTTCGCGGGCGGCACCGGGTTTTTCCAGCATGGCCATACCTATATGGGCCATCCGATGGCCGCCGCCGCGGGGCTGGCGGTGCAGCAGGTGATCGCGCGCGACAACCTGCTGGAGAATGTGCAGGCGATGGGCGCGCATCTGCGCAGCGAGCTGCAGTCCGCCTTCGGCCAGCACCCGCATATCGGCGATATTCGCGGGCGTGGGCTGTTTCATGCGATTGAGCTGGTTGCGGATCGCGATACGAAAGCGCCGTTTGATCCGTCCCGCAAACTCCATGCCAGGATCAAGGCCGAGGCGATGGCGCGCGGGCTGATGGTTTATCCGATGGGCGGCACGATTGACGGAGTGCGTGGCGATCATGTGCTGCTCGCGCCACCCTTCATCGTGACGCAGGATGATGTCTCCGAGATCACCGGGCGGCTGTCCGACTCTGTGGCGGCAGCGCTGTCCTAGCCTGCCCGCCCGGATCGTTTCCCACCCACCCACCCCAACGCTCCG
>PXDM01000269.1 GCA_003565055.1 Paracoccaceae bacterium | reverse complement strand
TTGCCGATGTTCTATTCGGCGACGTGAATCCCTCCGGACGCCTGCCTGTCAGTTTTCCCCGGTCGCTTGACGATCTTCCTCCCTACGAAGACTACTCCATGACCAACCGCACCTACCGCTACATGGAGGCCGAACCGCTCTTTCCTTTCGGTTTTGGATTGGCCTACACCCGGTATCAGTATCATTCGGTGACGCTGACCGCTGACCGCGATAAAGCGATCGTTGAGGTGGAGAATACCGGCGATCGTGATGGCGTGGAAATCATTCAGGTGTACGCCCGCGCCATCGGCTCGGAATTTCCCGCGCCCAAACAAGCCCTGGTCGGTTTCCAACGGATCGCGCTCGCGCCAGGAGAGAAAAAGGCGGTCGAAGTGGCCCTCAATCCCCATGCATTCACCCTGATCGACGCCGAAGGCAAGCGCCGCGAACACACCGGGAACTGGGAAATCATCGCCGGGGGCGCCTGCCCGATTCCCCGCTCTGAACAACTCGGCGCGCCCGCCCCGGTTATGTGCCGGGTTGAATTTCCGCCCCGGTGATCTCGTATGTTTTTTTAATCCGCCTCGCTGATGGACTCCTCCTTGGAGGTTTTGCGTCGCGTAGCGACGGCTCCACGCATAGCCGTGGGCTTCAACCCACGGTTTCGGCGACCATGAGAGCATCACCGTCGCGTAGTGACGGCTGACGGACATGGGGATTTCAATCCCCACATGTTGACATCCCGAATTACAGAAACCCATGGGGTTGAAACCCCCAGGTCCGTCAGGCGACGCTATGCGGCGCACCCAAACGGCTCCATCCAGTCCGTGGGTTGAAACCCACGGCTAGGCTTCGGGCGTCGCTACGCGACGAAGGCAGTACCCATCTAAACATCTAAAAAGCCATGGCACCTGTGATCTCGGACACACGGTCAAAAAACGCGCGTTTGGTGGGTTCGTTGATGCCCCAGTTAATGGGAAGGGTTTGGTACCCGCTGAGATGTTCGAAATTCGTTTCGCGGGGTTTGGCGGTCCAGTCGGTGCGGTCTTTGTAGCCGGAGCCGTAGCCCTGGTGATAATAGCCCCAGGAGCATCCCTCCTGGAACGCGGCGTCGAGGTTTTCGATGTAGATCGTGTCCTCGTTGACCATGACCGGACGCGGACGCTTCTGAAACGCGGACGAGGTTTTGAACAGCCGCAGCTTGGCCGCCAGTTCCTCCGGTTTGCATCCGTTTCCGTGCGGCATGGAGATGTCCTCCAGCTCCGCCCAGCGGCCGGTGGGCAGGGCGTCACAGCCTCCACTGCTCGCGCCAACCAGCAGGCGGCGTCCATTGACCGTGGTTTGTTGCACGATCTCGATCAGACGGTGCACCGCCTCCGGGGTGATGAGCGGATCGAGGCCATGGCCAACCCCCGCCTCGTTCGCCACGTCCACCAGAATGTTGCGGTATCCGCTCTTGAGCAGCCACTCGCTCACCCGCGCGGTAATTGTCTCAATCACTTTTCCGTTTTTCAGCCGGGCCGCCTGTTTCCAGTAAAAATAATTCACAATCACAACCATGCCGCACTCATCCGCGGCGGCCAGCACCTGTTCTATCCGTTTAAAGTAGTCCGGCTGGAATGTCCCGTCCGGAGCGTAAGGTGTGCATTGAAAGGTATCGTAAACCTCCGGCGAGTATATCGATCCGCCTCCCTGAAACCCGACGGTTACCCCCAGCAGGCCTTTCTCACGGTAGGTGGGCAGCATTGCGCAGAATTCATCCGTGTTGCGCTGCGGATCCCATACCCCCGTATCCGGATAGGCCCAGTGTTTTCGGGTTTCCGGATTCTCATCATCGAAAACAGCCTGCACCATCCGGCTGTTGAACAGCAACCCCTCCACCGGTTTGCCTTCAAACACCCGCCCCTCATACGTGGGACGCCCGTTGATTAAAAACGTCTCTCCGTCAATTTCGATACGTGTTTTCATAGGTTTCAGCCTGCCGAAAGGTTTGAGCTTTTCAACACCATCCTTTCGTCAACTATAAACCCGTTCATCCGCGCCAAAGAACATGCGGGAACCATCTTTTCTCTTGCGAAGACAGGGGAGTGGGGTATCCCGCAGAAAACGGAACCCTATGCCAAAACTAACCCTGTCCCAACTCGCCCATCTCCTCTTCCGCGCCTGCGACGACCTGCGCGGCAACATGGACGCCTCGGAGTACAAGGAGTACATCTTCGGCATGCTCTTCCTCAAGCGGATGTCGGACCGTTTCGACCAGGACCGCGAACGGCTGGCGAAAGACCTGCGGGCGCGGGGCATGGACGAGGCGGTTATCGCCACCCAGTTGGAGAATCCCGACAAATACACCTTCTACGTCCCCCTGGAGGCGCGCTGGAGCCCGAAAGGCCCCGACGGCGCGCCGCTGACGCGCGAACGGACGGTCAACGGCAAAACCGTGCGCGAGGTGGTGGGGGTCGCCCACCAGAAAACCAACGTCGGATCCTACCTGAACAAAGCCCTGGAGGCGCTGGAGGACGCCAACATCGATGCCCTGCAGGACGTGCTCAAACACATCAACTTCAACCGCAAGATCGGCCAGCGCACCCTCGACGACGACATTCTCGCCGACTTCGTGCAGAACTTCCAGAAAATCCCCCTGCGCGACGAGAATTTCGAATTCCCCGATCTGCTGGGCGCCGCCTATGAGTATCTGATCAAGTTTTTCGCCGATTCCGCCGGCAAGAAGGCGGGCGAATTCTACACCCCGTCCGAGGTTGTGCGCGTGCTCGTTGAGATCGCCGAACCCGCCGCGGGCATGAGCGTGTACGACCCCACCTGCGGCTCCGGTGGCATGCTCATCCAGACCCGCGATTACATTCGCGAATGCGGCG
>PXDM01000122.1 GCA_003565055.1 Paracoccaceae bacterium | reverse complement strand
GGACCAGAACCGGGCTGTTCACTTCGCGCAAGCCGTGCTCCTCGACATGCAGATCAAGCATGAACTGCGCCAGCGCCCGATGCACCCGCGCGACCGCGCCGCGCAGCACCACGAAGCGCGATCCCGAGAGCTTCGCCGCCGTGGCGAAATCCATATCAGCCGCCACGCCCTTGATCTCGAAATGCTCCTTGGCCTCGAAATCGAAAGCGCGCGGGCTGCCCCAGCGTTTCAGCTCGACATTATCGGCCTCATCCGCGCCCTGCGGCACCTCTTCCAGTGGTGTGTTGGGCAATGTCGCGAGCAACTCGGCAAGCCGCGCATCGCCCTGCCGCGCCTCTTCCTCCAGTGCCGCGATCTCGGCCTTCTTCTCGGCCACAAGCGCGCGGAGCCGGGCAAATTCCGCCTCATCGCCGCGCGCTTTGGCCGCGCCGACTTCCTTGGAGGCCGCGTTCTGCGCGGCTTTGGCCGTCTCGGACTGCATAATCGCTGTGCGGCGCGCCTCATCAATCGCCAGCACGTCCGAGGCGCGCGGCTCCAGCCCCCGGCGCGCCAGCGCCGCGTCAAAACCAGCGGGGTTGTCGCGAATGGCGCGAATATCGTGCATGAAAACCTCTCAGAGCGTTGCAATCGGCCCGGCCCTTATGCCGCAAGCTGCGCCGGGGCGGAAGGGCCAAGCTGATACGCCCCGGATGACGCAAGGGCAATCACGCTTGCGTGATTGACCTGCCCCGCAAAGACGCGCTATCGTCGGCGCGAAAACTGCCTGACAGGAGCTGCCCCGATGGATGGCAATCCCCCCGCACCCTCTGCGGGTGACGCGTCGCCCCAAGCGACCGGCCTTTTCGACCGCCCCCTCTTTTCCGATCCCGAAGCCCGCGCACTCAGCCATGTCGGCGTGATCGATGTCGGCTCGAACTCGGTGCGGATTGTGGTCTTTGACGGGGCTGCGCGCAGCCCGGCCTATTTCTTCAACGAAAAAGTGCTCTGCGGGCTGGGGCGCGGGCTGGTCGATACAGGCCGGCTCAACCCCGAGGGCCGCGACCGCGCCCGCGCCACGCTCAAGCGTTTCGCCCTTCTCGCGCGCGGTATGGCGCTGAGCAATCTGACCATGGTTGCCACCGCCGCCATGCGCGAAGCCGAAGACGGGCCGGAATTCCGCGCGCTGATCGAAGAGGAAACCGGCCTGCGGATGCGCGTCATCGACGGGGATGAGGAAGCCCGGCTCTCGGCGCAGGGCGTGCTGACCGGCTGGCCCGAAGCCGAAGGGCTGGTCTGCGATATCGGCGGCAACAGCATGGAGCTTGCCGTGATCGGCAAGGGCCGCGTGCATGAGGCCGTGACCTCGGGGCTGGGGCCGTTCCGGCTGCAACAGGTGGGCGGTGGCAAGAAAGGACTGCGGCGACATGTCGGCGATGTGCTCAAGGGGCTGAGCGATCATGTCGGCACGCATCACGACGCGCTCTATCTGGTCGGCGGCTCCTGGCGCGCGATTGCGCGGCTGGACATGGAGCGGCGCAATTATCCGCTGAAAGTGCTGCATGAATATGCGCTCACCCCGAAATCCATCCGCAAGACCATCGACTGGATCGCAGATCAGGATATGGAGCGGCTGCGCGCACTGACCGGGATTTCGAATGAGCGCATGAGCCTCGTGCCGCTCGCTTGTCAGGTGCTGCGCCAGCTCGTACATGTCTTCAGCCCGAAACGGGTCTATGTCTCAAGCTATGGGATTCGCGAGGGGATTCTCTTCGATCAGATGCCCGACAGGCTGCGCCACCGCGATCCGCTGATCGAGGCCTGTCATTTCATGGAGCATTCCAGCGCGCGCATCCCCGGTTTCGGCAAGAAACTCTATGACTTTCTGCTACCGCTCTTCCGGGGCCGCCCGCCCGAGCGGCTGCGCCTGATCCGGGCAGCCTGCCTGCTCCATGACGTAAATTGGCGCGCCCATCCCGATTACCGCGCCGATGCCTGTTTCGACACGACGACGCGCTCGAATCTGGGCGGGCTGGATCATCCGGGCCGCGTCTATCTGGGCATCGCGCTGATGTATCGCTACAAGACCAATGGCATGCGTCCCCGCATCAAGGAGATCGCATCGCTCCTGCCGGAGAAGGACGTGGCCGAGGCCAAGATGCTGGGGCGCGCGCTGCGCTTTGGCGCGATGTTCTCGATGGACTGGCCGGAAAACGCGGGCGAATTGCGGCTCTATCCCAAAAAGGGCGTGCTGGAACTGATCCTTGAGCGCGAGATGCAGGCGCTGTTTACCGAAGTGGCCGAACAGCGCTTTGCAGCACTCGCCAATCAGATCGGGGCCGAGGCCAAGGTGCGCGTCCGGCGTGGCGCAGCACGCGATCAGAGCTCGAAAGGTCCGGGCGCGTCCTGATCTTCGGGGGGCTCGGGGGGCGCATCCTCGGGGCTGCGGCGGCGCAGCAGGATATCGCCATTGGGCAGCACTTCCGGCGGGTGATATTGCGTCATGCCGCGCATTTGTTCGAGGAAATTCTGCACCTGCGGCTCCAGCGCCTCAAGCCCCTCTCCCAGATCGCGCAGCTGCGGCTCGATCTCGGTCATGAAGCCGCGCAGCATGCGCTCCATCAGGTCGAAAAAGGGGCTGGCCTCGCTGGACAACGAATCGGGCTCGGCGGCGAGAGGGGGCGCGAGGCTGAGCGCGAGGGCCAGCGCGGGGATCAGGGCGAAACGTCTCATGCGTCGCGATATAGGAACGCAGTTGCCCCCGCACCAGAGGGCGCGCGCGAATTAACCGTGCTCAGGCCACGTGCCGGGCGCGGATCTCTTCCCAGGCGCGGTTGAGATCGCGCAGGCGATGCTCGGCAATCGCCACCGCTTCCTCGG
>PXDM01000443.1 GCA_003565055.1 Paracoccaceae bacterium | reverse complement strand
GTCACCATCTGGGTGATCCTCTTCTCCAACAGCCGCCTGCCCTGGCGCGCCTTCCCGGGCCTGCCCACCCCGCCCGCCGACCTCGCGCGCTTCTGGCAAGCGGCCTGACGCGGCAGGGGCCGCGCACGATCCTGTGCGCGGCTGCCGCAGGGGCTGCAAGCCTGCGCCTGCACGTATACTCTGCGCAGGGACACCCTGACGCAGGACAAAGGCGCGCATGGCCTTGATCTCGCATCTCCGGCATCTTCTCTCCCCTCGGCCGAGGGTTGACGCCCCTACGCCCGAATTCCGCGCGCCGCTGGCACCGGAGCGGAGTTTCGTGGCAGTGGGTGATCTTCATGGCCGGGCGGATCTGCTCGAGGAGCTTCTGCGGCTGGTCGCGGCGCGCGCGGATTCGCGCGCGCCGCTTGTGTTCCTGGGCGATTACATCGACCGGGGCGAGCGCAGCGCCGAGGTGCTGGCGCAACTGCAGGCCCTGCAAGGCGACGGCTGGGGGGCGGAGGTCATCTGCCTCAAGGGCAATCACGAAGCGATGATGCTCGAATTTCTGGCTGCGCCCGACGCGGCCGGACGGCTGTGGTTGCGCAATGGCGGGGTGCAGACGCTGGCGAGCTATGACATCTACCCGCCCGAAGACAGCCCCGACGCACTTCACGAGGCCCGCGACGCGCTGCGCGCCGCCCTGCCACCGGGCACCGAGGACTGGCTGCGCGCCCTGCCGCTGAGCTACCGCTCGGGCAATGTGCTGGCCACTCATGCCGGCGCCGACCCGCATGCCCCGCCCGATCAGCAGGTGGAAATACATCTGCTCTGGGGCCATCCGGAATTCGAGCGCATCCCGCGCGCCGATGGTATCTGGGTCGCCCATGGCCATACGATTCGCGACCACCCCACGGCCCATCAGGGGCGCATCAGCCTCGACACCGGGGCCTATGCAACCCACAGGTTGAGCGCGGCAATCATTTCCGAAGGCAAGTGTAACTTTCTGGTAACCAAGACGTAAAGTTACTGAAGGATTAACCTTGATAATCCCTGTCGGAATATCGACAGAGTTGAATGCATCGCCTAATCTGCACGCAGATAGAGAGCGTTTTATTCAAGTTGACCAAAAGACTTGTCGCTCCAGACCGCCTGCGCGGAAGAGGCTTCGAAATGCAAGTGCTGAGACCCGGATTTCAAACAGGATCTTTCTTGAAAGCGCCCGCCCTCGCGCTGGCCGCAGTGTGTTTCATCACGGCAGCAAGTCTGGGCACCGGGCTGGCGAAGGAACCCTCCGCACAGGCCAGTGCCGGGGCTGGCGGGCATCTGCAACTTATCCTCGATCTGCCCGATAACGCCTTCATGGCCGAACTCGGCGATGCGAAGTTCGATGCAGGATTCCTCGCGCAAGTGGCCTTGCTGCCCGAACAGGATATGGCCGACCGCATCCGCCTGCTGGCCCAGTCCGGCGACCGGCCCGGGCCGCTTGTGGCGCTGCTCATTGCGGCGATCACCGAAAACCCGGGCTCCGATATTCGCGAACTGGTGATCGCGGCCGCCCCGCCTGACCTTCTTCCGCCGCTCGCCACAGCACTGCTGGAGGATATCGAGACCCGCTGCGCCACTCTGGAAGAGGCGGTGCTCGAAGGGCTGGTCCTTGCTGCGCTGAGCTTCAACCGGCGCCGCGCGGAAGATATGGTGCGCTTCGGCAACATGGCCGATGCAGATTGCGCCGCCATGTTCGGCACGGCGCTGGCCCGGATCACCGAGACGGCCGATGACCTGATCGCCTCCGCGCTCGAAACAGCGCTTGCGCTCGAGGGCGGCGTTATGATGCAGATGGTGAGCGTGCTGCGCGGCGAGGTCGATGTCGCCCCCATCAATGATGGCCCCGGTATTCCCCCGGCCCCCCCGCCGGCAGGTCCGCTCGCCGGTGTGGGCGGTGGCACCACCACCCCGGGCGGCACGGATGGCACCCTGCCCGGGCATGAGGCGATCTTCGCGCAGAACCCGGGCCGCGGCGCCGGCCCCGGCACGATCGGCGGCGGCACGGGGGGGAACGGGATTTCGCTGCTTCCGCTGGGCGGGTCAAACAATGATATCGTCAGCCCGAACAATTGAACGCAGACCCTGCCACTCACGCGCAGATTTCGGTCTTTTGTTCCGCAAAACCGTCACATTGCGGCGCAGAAACTCATGTCGCAATTGCACAAACCCTGCTACAGCAGTAACAGTTTCTTGGTGTGTAGCATTTAGGTTTTCATCGACGCGGGCCCGCCAAACCTGTCGCATGGAAAGCAATATGTGACGTTATCTTTCAGGAAAGCCGATGAACCGATTGAACGGCGACCCGTTCAGGGCGCAAGATACCCAGATGCCGCGCAGCGATGACGAGATTGATATCAGCAAGCTGCTTGGGGTGCTCCGGCGCAATCTGTGGCTGATCGTTCTGGCCACGGTCGTGGGGGTCGGGCTGGGCGTCGCCCATGTCTCGACCACGACGCCGCTTTACACATCGCAGGTCGATGTGAATATCGGCCGCTCCGCGGATGACGATACATTCCGGGATTTCTCGGGCGTGTCCGGCGCGCAGATTGCCGAGGCCACGATCCAGACCGAGCTTCAGGTGCTGCGCTCCGAACGGATCGCCGAGCGTGTGGTCCGGATGCTGGACCTGCACGAGAATGCCGCCTTCAACGCCCCGCGCCGCGCTGGCTTGAGCGAGATCACCAATACGATCCGCTGGCAGATCCGCAATACCCTCTCCTCGGGTCTCTCCTGGGCGCGCGGTCTGCTCGCCGATGACAGTGTGCCCGACCTGCCCGCCAACCCGCCGCCCCCCGAACTCACGCCCGAAGAGCGCGAGGCGCGCGCCATCGAG
>PXDM01000404.1 GCA_003565055.1 Paracoccaceae bacterium | reverse complement strand
GGCTTCCATCGGACCGTCATGCACGCCGATGCGGCGCAGCCACTTGACCCAGAGATTGCCTTCCCAGCCCGGCACGACCAGCCGCACAGGGTAGCCATGCTCCATGCGCAGCGCCTCGCCATTGGCGAAGAAGGCGATCATGCAGTCATCCAGCGCCTTTTCCATCGGGATGGAACGACCGTTCGAGCTGGCGTCATGGCCTTCGACATAGATCCACGAGCCCTCGGGCTTCACACCGGCTTCATTCAGCAGCGTACGCAGCGTGACGCCAGTGTATTCCATGTTATGGATCATGCCATGGGTGAATTGCGCGCCATTGAGCTGCGCGCCGCCCCATTCCATGCCGCTATTGGCGGCACATTCGCAGAAATGCACGCGGGTTTCGCGCGGCATGCGCATCAGATCGCCAAAGGTAAAGACCAGCGGGCGCTCGACGAGGCCGTTGATCATCAGACGATATTCGTCCTTGCTGATCTCGATCGCGCCCGAATGGTGGCGCTCGAAAGCGCAGCCCTGCGGCGTGATCGTGCCGTCCAGCGCGTGGATCGGCGTGAAGTTGATCGAGCTGATCGGGTCAGCCGTCAGCCACTCAACATTGCGCCGCACGACATGATCCTCGTAATGGATCGGCATGCCGTAGGGCGTCGCGTCCACACCTTCGCCCAGAAACGAAGCATAGGGCTGCACTTCGGTGATCAGCGGGTCAGGCGTTGCCGCCCGCGCGCCTGCGCCGCCCACGATGGCCCCGCCTGCCGCGAGCCCGGCGGTGCGCAGGAAGTCGCGGCGTGAGGCGGAGCCAGCTTTCGCCTCTGGGGCGTCATTGGTCTTGTCAGTCATGACGTCGGTTCCTCTGGTTGATTATGTTAGACACCGCTGACCTGAACCGAAGTGTTCGGTTCAAGCGCCACGCGGCCAATCTTGCGGATATGGTTCTCGACAACATCCCAGATCTGCGGCCCTTCCGTGTCGGGATTGACCGAGGCCCAGCCTGCAACAACGTAGTTGCGCGCCGGGTCAATCGCCTCGCCTGTGCTCAGGAGCGTCATGTTGGAAATGCGCTCATTGACCGGGGCTGAGACATCGACATGATAGCCAAGCCCGCCGATGCGCACCATGTCACCGCCTTGCTGGAAATACGGGTCAGGGTTGAAGATATTGTCGGCCACATCTTCCAGCACGACTTTCAGGAAATCGCCCGTCATCTCGGTGCGGTAGCACTGGCCATAGGTCATCGAGGTGACGTTATGGATATCCTCGCGGGTGATCGCATCGCCCGGAAGCAGGCTCGCGCCCCAGCGCACGCCGGGCGACATGGCGATTTCGGCGTCGCGCTCTTCGATCATCGCTTCGCAGATCAGATCGTCCCAGGTGCCGTTGAAATTGCCGCGACGATAGAGCAGGCTGTCGGTGTGGCCGATGACCTCTTCGAGCTGGTCCTTGAAGGGCGCGCGTTCTTCTTCGATCAGCGCAGCCATCTCGGCATCGGGGGTGATCACATCGGCGAAGATCGGGATCAGCTTGTGGCGGAAGCCCATCATCTGCCCGTCGCGCACATCGAGATCGAGCCGGGTGACGAATTTGCCATGGCTGCCAGAGGCGATCAGAAGCGTCTCGCCCACAATCACCGGCTCGGGCAGGGCGTCATGCGTGTGGCCGGTCAGCACGATGTCGATACCGGTCACCCGGCTGGCCATCTGGCGGTCCACGTCGAAGCCGTTATGCGACAGCACCACGACCAGATCGGCCCCCTGACCGCGCACTTCATTGACCATCTCCTGCATCCGGGATTCGCGGATGCCGAAGCTGAATTCGGGGAATTTCCAACCCGGATTGGCGATGGGCATATAGGGGAAAGCCTGCCCGATGACGGCGATCTTGACGCCGCCGCGCTCGAACCAGGTATAGGGTTCGAACTCCTCGGAGGGCTCATTCCATTCATTGTCGTAAATGTTCTGGCCGAGGAAGGGGAAGGGCAGGTCCGCCACGATGTCGCGCACCCGGTCCTGACCGAAGGTCCATTCCCAATGCGAGGTCATCGCCTCGACGCCGAGCTTGTTCATGACATTGACCACATCCTGACCCTCGGTCAGGTAGCTGGTCATCGAGCCGTGCCATGTATCGCCACCGTCCAGCAGGATCGCATCGGGGCGATCCGCGCGGATCGCTTTCACGACAGTCGCCACGCGGTCCATGCCACCCATGCGTCCGTATGTGCGGCCCAAAGCCTCGAAATCGACATAGGTCAACGCATAGGCATCCGCCGAGCCGGGGGTGAGATTGAACATCTCGATGAAATCCTTGCCCACGACATGCGGGGGCTTGCCGCTCACATCGCCGACGCCGATATTCCATTCCGGCTCGCGGAACCAGATCGGCTTGAGTTGGGCGTGAATGTCGGTGATATGGATCAGTGACACATTCCCGAAGGTGTCGAACCGCAGCAGGTCATCTTGTGTCAGCGCTTGCTGGGCGGAGAGTTTCGACCAATTGCCAAAACCCGAAATGCCGTAAAGCGCCGAGGCCGCGATGGAGGCCTGCAAAAACTCGCGCCGGGATATCATATGTCTCGCTCCTTGGGATGTGTTGGCCTGAGGCGCGCGCAGGGAGGAGGCCGCCATATGCCAATCTTCATAACTTTGAATGTTGCTGGGCCGAAAAAAGCGCCAGCCGAATACGGGATGCGCGCAACAAGGGCGCGCATCCCGATATGTCGTTACTGACGCACCGAAACACCTTCAACGGGCAGGCCCAGACCGCGCGAGCTGACATAGAGCTCCAACTCGCGGAATTCCTGCGCGCCTTCGGGGAAGGATTCGCCGCGTGTGTCACGGATACAGCCGCGGAAGCGCTGATGCAGCGAGACGATGGACTGGTTTTTCAGCCGGTAGGTCGGGAAGCCGTTCGACATCCCCTGCGAGAGATGGTCGGCGCGGATCATGCGGCCCCAGTTATCCTCGTGGCAATTCGCGCAGGACAGCTCCAACTGGCCAAAGCGCGTATAGTACATCTCGCGACCACGCTCCCAGAATTCAGCGGCCTCGCCGTCGATCTGGACCGCGACCGGCATGCCGCGCGACTGCAGCGAGATCAGCGCGGTCATGTCCTTCATGCCGGCACTGTTCCACGCCCATTCTTCCGCGCCCATGCGCTCGGTGCGGCAGTTGTTGACGTAGTTTTGCAAGGACCACAATTCGCCGTCCTCATTGACCTTCGGCATCACAGCACGCACGCCCGCCATCGAATCAGGGTCGCCGTGGCAATCCGCACAGGACTGCTCGGCTGTGCCTTCGGCGGTATACCAGCGGTCTTCACCGCGTTCGGTGAAAAGAATGCCGGGATTGTCGAAATCGTCCATTTGCAACGCACGGGTTTCATCCGTGCGGAACAGCCAGCCTGAGTAGATCTCGGGCAATGCGCCGCCGAGATGTTCGTGCGGCTCGGCGCGGGTTGCAAGATGCAACTCGCCTTCAATGATCAGTTCAGCATCGGGGTGCGGGTCTGCATGGGCTGCGCCGGTCAGCACCGCCCCGCAGAATGCCGCAGTGGCCCAAAGCTTGGTCGTGATCTTCATGCGTGTCTCCTCCCAGACTGGCTATGATGGTAAGTTCAGCCGACTTCGAAGCTCTGGGTGTCGGTATAGACCGAGCCGTCATCGTCATACCAAGTGAACACGAAATCCCCCGATTCTTCGACTTTGACGTCGAATTCGATATAGGGATTGGCCGAAATCGCCGGGTGCAGCTCCATGTCGATCACAGTCTTGCCCGCATATTCGCAGGTGAAGCGATTGATGATCTGGCGCGGGATCTCTTCGCCGGAACCGTCGCGGCGCAGGCCGGTTTCCATGCTGTGGCTGATGAGGGTCTTGACTTCCACCACGTCGCCAGCATTGGCGGAACGGGGGAGGCGGATACGAGGTCTGACGTCAGACATGCTGTTTCTCCTGAATCGAGTGTAATGAGCGTTGGGGCCGGGGGCAGATCAGCCGCCGCAACCGCCAATCGTGACTTTCACTTCCAGCGCGGCTTGCTTGAAGCTGCCATCGGCCATTTTCGCAACTGCGACCACGTCCTGCGTGCCGCCGAGGCGGATGCGGGTTGCCGCGCGCTGCGAGCCAGCGCCTTCTTTGAAGTTGAAGGTCGCCACGCCAGGCGTCGGGTTGCCTGCGGCCAGGATCAGGATTGCAGCCGCGCCGGGCGCGTCGACTTCCACGGGGACCGTGTTGCCGTTCTCTGCAATCTCAGGGGCCGTGATGGTCACGCCACCTTCGCTGATGTCAGCGCCGCCGGTGAAGGCAGCGATGGCCTGCTCAACTTCGGTCGAAGCGCTTGCAAGCCCGGGGATCATCGTGACTGTGGCCACGCCAAGGCCGAGTGCCATGGTATCGCGTCTTGTCAGCATCTTCAATTCCTCTCTGGGGTCTGGTGTGGGTCAGGGCAGGGCCAGTACGAGACAGGCGCCTACCAATCGGTCAACGTCACCAGATAGGCGACGATGTCTTCGATCTGCTGCGCGGTCAGCAGCGTTGAAAAAGTCTCGGGGTCGTAGGCGCGCGCCGTGTAGGCTTCGCCGGGCCGGATGAAGTCCTCCGGGTTGTCATTGTAGAACACCGGCATCATGCTTTCGGGAAACACGCGCTTGGCATTGGCAACAATGCCGCGCAGTTCTGCTTCGCTCCAGCGCGCGCCCGTGCCATCGAGCGACGGGCCGACATTGCCGTGGAAGTCATGTTCCGGCATGGCCGAATTTTCATGGCAAGAGAGACAATTTCCCGCCGACCGGCTGGCGAAGGCATCCGCACCTGCGACCGGATCGCCCGGTGCGCCACTCAGTGAGGCGGGAATCGCGATTTCGTCTTCCCAGACCACATCGGCAGGCGCGATTTCCGCGAAAGCTGTGCCTGCCCAGAGCAATGCAGAGACTGTGCATGCTGTGGTGAGTGATGGTCTTTTCATGAATGCCCTCCCAGTCGGCTCTAGCGGTGATGCGCTCTCCCAAGCTCACCGTGTTGCGACAATAGACCACAGTATACCAATGCTGCAAATGAAAATTCGGTTTTTTGCATATTGATTTTTATGAATATGCATGGAACGGGATGCGCGCGATCTCTCAAGGCGCGCAAGCCCTTGGAATTATGCTGGAAAATGCGCGTTATTGCGCCGGGTCGCGCAGCATCCGGGCGACGTAATGCTGGAAATGCTCGTCGCCCGCGTAGCCTTTTTCGAGCACCCATTGCAGCATCAGCCGCGTCGTTCCGCGCTCGAAAGCGCCTGGCATGACCATCACGGCGGCGTCGCGCATCGTCCCCGAATCGGGCGCGATCTCGGGCGCGAAGACCATCGTCGGCGTGAAGACCACGCCCCAGCGCCGCGCCATGTCGCGCTCGTCAAGTGTCGTGCCGTCGAAATCCGTCATTGGCACATTTCCGAACAGATTGACCTGCACGACCATGAAATCCTCGGTCAGCAGGCGGGTGATCTCAGGGTCAGGATAGACGTTCTCGTGCATGCGCGTGCAGTAGATGCAGCCGCGCTGCTCGAAGATCAGCAAAAGCCGCTTGCCTTGGGCTGCGGCGTCTTCGAGATCGTCGCGCATGTCGCGGAAGGTCTCGACGATCCAGTCGGGCTTGTGCAGCCCGTCTTCGCCCACAGGGGTCGCGAATGCTGGCGCGGCAAAGGCCAGCGCTGCGGCGAGGGTCAGCTGTCGTAACATCTCTCAGTCCTCCCTTGTCAAAAAACGGTCAGCCTATGGTCGCGAACCAGGGAAATACCTCCAGCATGCCCTCGGCGATATAGGCGATGGAATCCGTGGCGATCAGCACAGCGAAGAGCACCAGAACGGTTCCCATGACTTTTTCGACATGCGCCAGTTTGCTGCGGTGTCGCGCCACCCAATTGAGGAAAGGCCGTGCGAAAAGCGCCGCGATCACGAAAGGCACGGTCATCGCGAGCCCGTAGACCGCGAGCAGCGCCGCGCCCTTCCAGATATCTCCCATGCCCGAGGCGATCATCAGAATCGCTGCAAGTGCCGGGCCCACGCAGGGCGTCCAGCCAAAGCCGAAGGCAAGCCCCATGACATAGGAGCCGAGCACGGTTTTCGGAGCGGCCGACGTCTCGATCCGGGCCTGCCGATAAAGAAGCGAGATCCGCAGCACCCCCAGAAAATGCAGCCCGAAGACGAACAACACCCCGGCCGCGACCCATCTGAGCGTGTCGCGATAGGCGATGAAGGTCTGTCCCAGCGCGGTGGCGCCCATGCCCAGAAGCATGAAGATCGTCGTCACCCCCAGCGCGAAGGCAATCGAGGCCGAGACCAGCCGCTTCTGCGCGCCCGGTGCAAGCCCGCCTTCATCGCGCAGCTCCGACATGGACAGACCTGCCATGTAGCACAGGTAAAACGGCACGATGGGCAGGATGCAGGGCGACAGAAAGGACAAGAGCCCCGCCAGCGCGGCACCACCGAAGCTGATATCAAACATGGCGGGCCTCTTTGGACGTGTCAGGGCGGGGTTCAGGTTGTATTCGGGCGCAGAACATATTAGACTGTTCATATGTTTATATTCACGCGTCAATCCCTTCTATCCGCTGCAATGCAGCACGCAAGCGCCCTGTCCGTGGCGCTTTTCGTGATGCTTGGCACAGGGTCGGGGCTGGCCGCACAGGAACTGCGCCTGCTGATGATCGAGCAGGCGGGGTGCTATTATTGCCGGGTCTTCAACCGCGACATCGCGCCCGCCTACAAGATCGCACCCGAAGGCGTTGCCGCGCCGCTCGAACACGTGCAATTGCGCGGCCCCATGCCCGAAGATGTGACGCTGAAATCACAGCCCTTTGTGACGCCGACCTTCATCCTGATCGGGCCGGACGGGGCCGAGATCGAGCGCCTGACGGGGTTTCCCGGGGAGGATTTCTTCTGGGCCTATGTCGGCGACATGATCCGCACCGCGCAGACGCAACTGGACCCCGCGCCTGAGGGGTAAGGGCAACAGCGGGCCGTCCCGAAGCCGATCTTTCTGTCTTTGACTGCGGTGCTGTGTTAGCCTGTTGGCTGAACAGGAGTGATGGCGCGCCGGATCGGCGCAGGAAAGCAGCGTTATGCCGGATGGACAGAATCGCGAGCGGGACACCACCGCCGGGGCAAGGGTTGACATCCCGACCCCCGATGGCGCGGCGCTGCCTGCCACGCTCGATCTGCCGCTGGAGGCGCTTCAGGCGGAGGCGCGCGAAGCCTCGGACTTCCTGAAAGCGATGGGGCATGAAGGGCGTTTGCTGATGCTCTATTACCTCTGCGAGCGTGACCATTCCGTGACCGAACTGGAGCGGCTGATCATGTCGCGCCAGGCCGCGGTCAGCCAGCAACTCGCGCGGCTGCGTCATGAAAAGCTGGTCACGACGCGGCGCGAAGGCAATCAGATCTTCTATTCGCTCAGCGATGAGCGCGTCCGCGAAGCCGTGCGGCTGATGCAACGCCTGTTCCGCACGCTTCCGCCTGCGTGATCCAGATCAAGGCGACCTTATGCGATTTCCTGCATGTCTGCGGGATATTTTGCGCGAGGTGGCCCGAATGGATTTCTACGATATTATCGAGCAAGTCGGCGAGAGCAATCTCGAAGCGCTGATGGGTCTTGCCGTGGGGATGATCTTCGGC
Organism: Paracoccaceae bacterium; assembly: GCA_003565055.1. Classification (GTDB taxonomy): domain Bacteria; phylum Pseudomonadota; class Alphaproteobacteria; order Rhodobacterales; family Rhodobacteraceae; genus Roseinatronobacter. The sequence goes on along the minus strand of PXDM01000404.1, from coordinate 5,037 downwards.
ATCGCTGCGCAACGCTCGCGCTTTTGCCTGCGGGCGGCCACGGTGGAATTCGCCCGCGCGCAGATGGGGCCGCGTCTGGCGATCTGGCTGCTGACCTTCTCGACCGCTGTGGTCTGGGTGCAGGGCGCGCAATATCTGGGGCTCTTCCGGGTCAGTGATGCGCGCATGATGGCGGTGCCGGGGTCATGGTCGGGCGCGATCATCGGCGGGCTGATGTTCGGCGCGGGCATGGTGCTGGCGCGCGGCTGTTCGGGGCGGCTGTTGGTGTTGGCGGCCACGGGCAACCTGCGTTCGGTCATCGGCGGGATGGTCTTTGCGATCTTCGCGCAGATGAGCCTCTATGGCTGGCTCGCCCCCTTGCGCAACTGGCTGGCCGGGCTCTGGATCACACCGGAAGGGCGGAATATCCACCTGCTCGAAGCGCTGCGCCTGCCACCGGATTCGGCGCTCTGGATCGGGCTTGCGCTCGCGGTCTTTGCCGTGGCTTTGGCGCTGCGCAACCAGATCGGCCTGCGCCCGCTGATCTTCGCCTCCGGCGTGGGTTTCGCGGTCGCGCTGGGCTGGGTCATGACCTGGACACTGGCGCAGGCGAGTTTCGATCCGGTCAATGTGACCTCGGCGACCTTCACCGGACCGTCGGCCAATACGCTGATGTTCTTCCTTAACCCGAACCCGTCGCTGCGCTTCGATGTGGGGCTGGTGCCGGGCGTGGTGCTGGGCGCGTTTCTGGCCGCGCTCGCGTCGCGCGAGTTGAAATGGCAGGGCTATGACGGGGCCGAGGCCACGCGCCGCTCGATCATCGGCGCGGCGCTGATGGGCTTTGGCGGCATGCTCGCAGGCGGCTGCGCCATCGGCGCGGGCGTCACTGGCGGCTCGATCTTCGCAGCGACCGCCCTGCTGGCACTGACCTGCATGTGGATCGGTGCCGCGCTGACCGATCTCTTGGTCGATCAGCGCGGGCCTGAGCCGCTCGCGGCCTGAGCCTCAGGCGTCGAGATTCTCGACGCTCAGCGCATTGCGCTGGATGAATTCGCGGCGCGGCTCCACCACATCGCCCATCAGCTTGGTGAAGATGTCATCAGCCTCGGCCAGATCGTCGATCTTGACCTGCAGGAGCGTCCGCGCTTCCGGGTCGAGCGTGGTTTCCCAAAGCTGGTCGGGATTCATCTCGCCCAGACCCTTGTAGCGCTGCAGCGACAGGCCCTTTTCGCCCTCGGCCAGAATGGCGCTCAGCAAATCCACAGGCCCGTAGATCTTCTGCTTGCGGTCGCGCCGGACCAGTTCTGCAGGCTGGCCATAGACATCCTGCAGGCTCTGGGTATGGGCCGCGAGCCTGCGCGCCTCGCCCGAGCGCAGCACCGCCCCGTCGAGCCGGCGCACTTCCTGAACCCCGCGCAGCACGCGGCTCAACCGCAGGCCGCCGTCCTGCGTGGGCCGCCCCTGCCAACCGCGCTCATACTCCGCCGCGATCAGATCGAGCCGCGCGGCCACGGAATCGGCAAGCGCCTGCGGATGCGCGGCCAGCGCCTCGGCCTGCAGCGCGCCCGCAATCGCGGCTTGCTCAAGGATGTGCTGCGGATAATTCGTCGGAAAGGCCTGCAGCGATTTGCGCACGGACCGCGCTTCCGTGACGATCCGCGCCAGATCCTGCCCCACGATCTCCTCGCCCGTCGCGAGCCGCAGCACCGCCCCTTCGACGCCCATATCGATCAGGTAATCTTCGAGCGCGGTCTTATCCTTCAGATAGACCTCCGACTTGCCCCGCGCGACCTTGAAGAGCGGCGGCTCGGCGATATAGAGATGCCCCGCCTCGATCAGCTCGGGCATCTGGCGGAAGAAAAAGGTCAGCAAAAGCGTGCGGATATGCGCTCCGTCCACATCGGCGTCGGTCATGATAACGATCTTGTGGTAGCGCAGTTTCGACAGGTCAAACTCGTCGCGTCCGATGCCGGTGCCAAGCGCCGTGATCAGCGTGCCGATTTCCTGACTGCTCAGCATCCGGTCAAACCGCGCGCGCTCGACATTCAGGATTTTGCCCTTGAGCGGCAGCACGGCCTGATTTTGCCGTGAGCGGCCCTGTTTGGCTGAGCCACCCGCCGAGTCGCCCTCGACCAGAAACAGTTCCGACTTGGCCGGGTCGCGCTCCTGACAATCGGCGAGCTTGCCGGGCAGCGAGGCCACATCCAGCGCCGTCTTGCGCCGCGTCAACTCGCGCGCCTTGCGCGCCGCCTCGCGCGCGAGTGCGGCCTCGATGATCTTGCCGACAATGCCTTTGGCCAGTTGCGGGTTTTCCTCGAACCACTCGGCCAGTTTCTCGTTCACGAGGCTTTCCACCGCCGGGCGGACCTCCGAGGACACGAGCTTGTCCTTGGTCTGGCTGGAGAATTTCGGATCCGGCACTTTCACCGACAGCACGCAGGTCAGCCCCTCGCGCGCATCGTCGCCGGTGAAATTCACCCTCTCCTTCTTGGCGATCCCGCTCGATTGCGCATAGGCATTGATCGTGCGCGTGAGCGCGCCGCGGAAGCCCGCCATATGCGTGCCACCATCGCGCTGCGGGATGTTGTTGGTGAAGGGCAGCACGGTCTCGTGGTAGCTGTCATTCCACCACATCGCGACCTCGACCCCGATGCCGTCGCGCTCGCCATTGATATAGATGGGCTCGGGCATGACCGGCGTCTTGGAGCGGTCCAGATGGCGGACAAATTCGCGCACGCCGCCCTCGTAGAACAGTTCAGATTTCAACATTTCCGCAGGGCGGTGGTCCTCAAGAATGATCCGCACCCCGGAATTGAGAAAAGCGAGTTCCCGCAAGCGGTTCTCAAGCGTCTTGAAGCTGTAGTCGAGGTTCGAGAACGTGTCGGTCGATGCTAGAAATCGAACCTCAGTGCCGGTTTTATCGCCCGCATCGCCCACGACTTCGAGATGCCGCACTGTATCGCCGCGTTCAAACCGCGCGACATGTTCGCGCCCCGCGCGCCAGATGCGCAGCTCCAGCCAGTCCGAGAGCGCATTGACCACCGACACGCCCACCCCGTGCAAGCCGCCCGAGACTTTGTAGCTGTTCTGATCGAACTTGCCGCCCGCATGGAGCTGCGTCATGATGACTTCCGCCGCCGAGACGCCTTCTTCTGCGTGAATATCGGTCGGAATGCCGCGCCCATTGTCCATCACCGACACCGAGCTGTCGGCATGGATGATCACGCTCACGAAATCCGCGTGTCCCGCCAGCGCTTCGTCGATGCCGTTATCGACAACCTCATAGACCATGTGATGCAGGCCCGACCCGTCATCCGTGTCGCCGATATACATGCCCGGACGCTTGCGAACAGCGTCCAACCCCTTGAGAACCTTTATGGAATCGGCGCCATATTCCTCGCGCTTCGCGGCTTCAGCAGACATGCAGAAAAATCCTCGTTAGACTGCCGCCCTTATAGGCAGTTGTCGCGGGTTTGTCACGCGCCAGCCACAAGATTTAGCGGTTTTCCCCGCTTCCTCGACCCTGGTTTTCATCTTTGTCCAAATATCCTCGGGGGGTTGAATTGCGGCTCTGCCGCAAGAAGGGGGGCAGACAGCCCCCCTTGCGACGCTCGCGGCTCATGCTCAGCGCTCGTTTTCCAGCACGATCCCCATCAGCGCGTAAGTCAGTTGCGCCGCCGTGAAATTCCACACGTCCCAGCCCTTGATCGGCGCGAGTTCGACCACGTCGAGCCCCACGCAGCGCCGACCGCGCAGCCCCGAGCGCACCAGCGACAGCGCCTGATAATAGCCAAGGCCCCCCGGCACAGGCGTGCCAGTCGCAGGCATGATCGCCGCGTCCAGCCCATCGACATCGAAGCTGACATAGACATCTTCGGGGAAATCCGCAGGCAGCGTGATCTCCTGAATATTGCCGCTGACCAGTTCTTCGGCGTCGATGAAGATCACGTCATTGCGCGCACGGCATTCGGCTTCCTCAGTGCAAAGCGCGCGCACGCCGTATTGCGCAAGGCGGCAGCCTTCTTCCTCGACCAGAAGCTGCATGACCGAGGCATGGGAGTGGCGGAAATCCTGATAGGCATGGCGCAGATCGGCATGCGCGTCGATCTGGATGATGCCTAGGGGCCGGTCGAGCGCGCGCTTGACGCCCAGCACAGCGGCCCATGACAGGCTGTGCTCGCCGCCCAGAGTGACCGGCAGCTTGCCCGCGCGCACGATGCTTTCAGTGCGCGCCGCCAGCGTGTCGAGCGCGTATTCCAGCGGAACGGAGCAATCAATCGCAGGCGTGGTGAAGATGCCCGCAACGCAGGGCTCAAACCCGCGCCAGAGCCGCTCAAGCTGATCAGACGCCTCGATCAGCGCGGCGGGGCCGTCCGCTGTGCCCGACCCGTAGGAGACGGTTTTTTCCAGCGGCATGGGCACGACATGAAACCGCGCGTCATGGCTGCGTTCATCGAGGGTTAATTCAGAGTTGAGGAAATTCACGAAAGCCGTCCCTTGAAGTCCTGATAGTCGAATTGCCGGATGACGCGCAGCGCGTCCGTCTCGCTGTTCCACACTGCCAGCGCAGGCAGGCGCACGCCGTTGAAGGTCGTGGTCTTGACCATCGAGTAATGCGCCTGATCAAGAAAGGCGATGCGTTGGCCGATTTCCGGCACGTCCGCGAAAGCATAGCGCCCGATCACATCGCCTGCGAGGCAGCTTGGCCCGCCCAGACGGACCTGCGTTTCGCCGCCTTCACCCAACAGGGCCGGGCGGTAGGGGGCCTCGATCACATCGGGCATATGGCATGTGGCGGAAATGTCGAGTATCGCATTCGGCCCGTCATTCTCGACCACATCCAGCACTTCGCCCACCAGAATCCCGGCATCCAGCGCCACGGCCTCGCCCGGTTCAAGATAGCAATGCAGGCCGGTTTCTGCGCGCACGCGCTGCAGGAACGCAATCAGCCCTTCGCGGTCATAGTCGGCGCGGGTGATATGGTGGCCGCCGCCGAAATTGATCCATTTTAGGTGCGGTGCAAGTTCGCGGATGCGCGGGGCAATGTTGGCCCAGATC
>PXDM01000305.1 GCA_003565055.1 Paracoccaceae bacterium | reverse complement strand
TCCTCCAGCCCCTGGGCGATATTGGCCAGCCCCCGCGTGATCTTGCGGGTCACGAATGTCTCGCCCCGGCGCGGGCTCTCGTGATTGAAGAGAATCCCGTTGCAGGCATAGATCCCGTAGGCTTCGCGGTAATTCACGCAGATCCAGTAGGCATAAAGCTTGGCCACGGCATAGGGTGAGCGCGGGTGAAAGGGCGTGGTCTCGCGCTGTGGTGTCTCCTGCACGAGGCCATAAAGCTCCGAGGTCGAGGCCTGATAGAAGCGGGTCTTCTTCTCCAGCCCCAGAAAGCGGATCGCTTCCAGCAGCCGCAGCGTGCCCATGGCATCGACATCAGCGGTGTATTCGGGTGCCTCGAAACTGACCGCGACATGGGATTGCGCGCCGAGGTTATAGACCTCGTCAGGCTGCACTTCGGACAGGATGCGCGTCAGATTGGAACTGTCGCTCAGATCGCCGTAATGCAGCTTCAGGCGCTGGTGGCTTTCATGCGGATCCTCATAGATATGGTCGATCCGCTGGGTATTGAACAGTGAGGCCCGGCGCTTGATCCCGTGGACTTCATATCCCTTTTCCAGCAGAAATTCGGCCAGATAGCTGCCGTCCTGACCGGTAATGCCGGTGATGAGTGCGCGTTTGGTCATGAGAGCCCCGAAAGCATTTCTGAAAGATCGGCCGTTTCCGCGAAGGTTTGCAGACTGTCACCGGGTCCGAGGCCTAGCAAGCACCGGGGCGAGAGGCAATAGTGCTGCTGCAGTGCAGAGCACCCCGGGCGTGCCTGGTTGCGCGCCCGGGGTGCGCTTGCTAAGACCTCGCGACCCGAGCGCAGTTTATGGGCCGGGTACGGGATGTCATGCTGGCCGATCCGGAAAAACGTGGGATGAAATAGCGCATGGTGCCCAGTATTGCCCTTGTCACCCCGTCCCTTGACGCGGCCGAAAGCATTGATCGCACGATCATGAGCGTCGTTTCGCAGGCCGGGCGGTTTGCCATCCGTTACCATGTGCAGGATTATGGCTCGAGCGATGGCACGACCGACCGGCTGAAGGCCTGGGACAAGCGCCTCGGCACAGGCGATTTTCCGCTGCAATGCGACAGGATCCGCTTTACCTGGGGCGGCGGGCCCGATGAGGGACTGTCCGCAGCCCTGCTGCGCGGCTTTGGCAGCCTGAATCTGCCGGATGATCCGTTCATGTCCTGGATACATGCCGGTGACGTGCTGATGCCTGGTGCGCTGGCGCAGGTCACGTCGGTCTGCCAGCAGTTCAGCGCGCAGGATCTGGCCTGGCTGAGCGGGGCGGCCACGGTCCTGCAGGGCGACGTGCTTGCAAGCATTGACGAGCACGCCTTGCCGTCCCGGGCCATCCGCGCCGGTCTGTGCGACGGGCTGCACTGGCCCCGGGTCCGGCCTGAGGGCACGTTTTTTCGCAAATGGCTCTGGGAGGCAGCAGAGCCGGGATCGGTTTTCGCGTCTTTCAGGCTGGCCGGGGACTGGGCCCTGTGGCGCGCCTTTGCGCAAAGGGCGATGCTGGTTCAGGCCCGGGTCCCGCTGGCCGCCGCGCCCTCCGCACCGGATCAGACCGCGGCGTATCTGGCCGAAATCGATGCGCATATGCCGCCCGAGGCCCGCCATGCGGAGTTGCGCGCCCTGCTGGAGGCAGGCGATATCCGCCGCCAGGTGCTGTGCGGCAGCGACATGGCCACCGGATGGCGGCTGCAGGACGCGCCCGTCGACATGACCGCCGCACGCCGCATGACCGCCGCACGCCGCGTGCTGCAGCGGCACAGCAAACATGTCCCGCCCATTCCCCCGGATCAGGGACACAGCGTCGCTCCGCCCCCCCGGACAGCCGACTCTGCGCGGGAAGATACAGACCGCCGCGCAACGCCCGCCATGCACGATGACACAGGCCCTGACTGGCTGGTGCATGGACACGCAATCATGGGCATGGATTCGCATTGGCAGTTTCCCGCCATCACGGAGCAGCATGCCTTTGTGCGCCTCTCCGCGCTGCTGGCGGATACGCCGCAAGAGGTCCTGTATGTTGCCTTTCCCTGGGCCACGCTGATCGACAAGCTGAAGACCGGCGCCCCGGATCGCCATGCGCTCATGGACCGTTTCGAGGCGCTCTGCGCGCTCTTGCCATCAGACCGGCGCAAAGTGACCGTTTGTCAGCATATCCTGGCCCGCGATTATGCGGACCTGTTCCGGCAGGCGGGTATTCAGGATGTTTTCTGGGCCCATACAACCCGGGACGATCTGAGCAGCGACGCCGCCGGGGGCGGGCCGCGCTTTCATCCTTTCCCGCTCTATCCGGTCCAGACCCCCGAGACCCGCCCGGAGGATCCGCCCGCATCGGATGCGGCCCCGCGCGAATACCTGTTCTCCTTCATCGGGGCAAAGGCCAACAAGTTCTATCTCACGCAGGCCCGCAGCTGGATACTGGAGCATCTGGCCACTGACCCGCGCGGGTTGATCCGGGGTCGGGACGGCTGGCACTATCAGCGTGTCGTCTATGATCTGCAGGTCCGCAAGACAGCGCAGGATGACGGCAACGGATCATTTGTCGACAGCGCCGCGTCCGAGGAATTCCGCCAGGCGCTGTGCAACAGCACCTTTGCCCTGTGCCCTTCGGGAACCGGGCCGAATTCGATCCGGCTTTGGGAAGCGCTGGACGCAGGCGCAATACCCGTCATTCTGGCCGATAACTGGGCGCCACCGGGGGATCGCCGCCTGTGGGATCTTGCCGCGATCTTCTGCAAGGAAACGCCCGAGGATATCCGCGCCCTGCCAGAACGTCTGGCCGCCATTGCCGCCGATCCGGAGCGTCTGGCCAGCATGCGCCATGCGATGCGTCAGCTCTGGCT
>PXDM01000337.1 GCA_003565055.1 Paracoccaceae bacterium | reverse complement strand
ACTGTCGCTGCAGGGGGTGAATGCACAAAGCGCAGACAAGATCGGCGGCTACAAGGGCGGGTTCGACCGCAAGATGGGTCTTGCGGGGCTGATCGCAGAGCGCGGCCTTGCGCTGACGATCAACGCGGTGATGCATCGCAGCAACCTCGACGATCTGCCGCGCATGATCGAGATGGCCCGCGAACTGGGCGCGCGCCGGATCGAGATTGCCTGCGTGCAATTCTACGGCTGGGCGCTGAAGAACCGCGCCGCGTTGCAGCCGAGCCGCGCGCAGGTGGATCAGGCCAAGGCGATTGTGGCTGCGGCCCGCGCCGACCCGGCGGAGCGGCTGGTCATCGATTTCGTGCCGCCCGACTATTACGCCGATTACCCCAAAGCCTGCATGGGCGGCGGCTGGGGCAGCACCGGGCTGAATATTGCGCCCGATGGGACTGTTTTGCCCTGTCACGCCGCGCAGACCATGACGCATCTGCAATTTCCGAATGTCCAGACGACCCCTCTGCGCGAGATCTGGTATTGCAGCGCGGCCTTCAACGCCTATCGTGGCGATGACTGGATGCCCGAGCCCTGCCGCTCCTGCCCGCGCAAGACGGTCGACCATGGCGGCTGCCGCTGTCAGGCGCTGGCGCTCACCGGCGATGCAACGGCGACCGACCCGGTCTGCCGCAAATCCCCAGACCGCGCCAAGGTCGATGCGCTGCTGGCCGAGGGTGAAAGCGCGAATGCGGCCGAATGGACCTACCGCATGTCGCCGGTCTGATCGGCGCTTGCCTCGCCCGAGGACCAGTCGGGCAATTCCTGCACCAGAAACCGCTCGAACGCGTCGAGATTGACAGCCTCGAACTGCCCGAAAGCCTGCATCCAGATGCTGGCCTCGCGCAGCGCGTCGGGTTCGAGCTTGCACCATTTCACCCGCCCGCGCTTTTCCTGACTGATCAGCCCCGCTCCTGCGAGGATCCCCAGATGCTTCGAGATCGCCGCGAGCGACATGGCGAAGGGCTCGGCCACATCGGTCACGGCCATGTCGTCTTCCAGAAGCATCGCCAGAATGGCCCGCCGCGTGGGATCGGCCAGAGCCATGAAAACCTGATCGAGCGAGGGGCCGGGCTGGGCGTGCATCCGAATGTTCTTGCGCGGGCGCGGGCAAAGGTCAACTCTTTGGTTGAATATGCTGCAATTGCGAATACGCGCGGTCAGGGCGCGACAGGCGATCCGGCGCGGAAATAAAAGCATTACGAATCTGATAGTTACGCAAAATTCCTGACAGCGTTAACACGCTTGACTCTGCCCCCCTGCCTTTCTAGGTTCCGCTCAACTTGCAGCCGGAGGTGGCGGCCATGTCCGACGAGGACCGTCTGGAACGATTGCGGGCGCTGGACGCGCGGATCGTCAAGATGAAAGCCGATCTGGAGCCCCCGAAGGCCGCGCAGGATCATCACTCGATGGCTCAGGTGGGCTGGCGGATGGTGACGGAGCTGGTCGCCGGTCTGGGGATTGGCGCTGCGATCGGATACGGGCTCGATGTGCTCTTTGGCACGCTGCCGCTGTTTCTGGTTGTGCTGACATTGCTGGGCTTTGCGGCCGGTGTGAAGACGATGCTTCGCTCTGCTCGCGAGTTCGAGACACAAGACGACGCAGCCCGGCACAAAACGGGTGCGGAACAAGGGGACGACGAACGTGGCAGGTGAAAGCGGTCTTGCAATCAAGCCCATGGACCAGTTCGAGGTCAAGGCGCTCTTCGGTGGTGATGTCAGCTGGTACACGCCGACCAATGTGACGCTGTGGATGGCGCTCACGGTGCTCGCGGCGACTGCGCTGATGGTCTATGGCGCGCGTGGCCGCGCTCTGGTGACGAGCCGCGCGCAATCGGCGGCTGAAATGACCTATGGCTTCGTCTACAAGATGGTCGAGGATGTGTCCGGCAAGGATGCCGTGCGCTTCTTCCCGTTTGTTTTCACGCTCTTCATGTTCGTGCTGTTCGCGAACCTTCTGGGGCTGATCCCGTTTGCCTTCACCACGACCTCACATATCGCGGTGACCGCAGTGCTCGCGTTCACGGTCTTCCTGTCCGTGACCGCACTGGGCTTCATCCTGCACGGCACCAAGTTTCTGGGCCTCTTCTGGGTCAGCTCCGCGCCGCTCGCGCTGCGCCCCATTCTGGCGGTGATCGAGCTGATTTCCTACTTCGCGCGGCCCGTCAGCCACAGCATTCGTCTTGCAGGCGCGATGATGGCTGGTCACGCGGTGGTCAAGGTCTTCGCAGGTTTTGCCGCAGCCCTCGGCGCGTTCTTCTTCCTGCCGGTTCTGGCCGTGACAGCCTTCTACGCGATGGAGCTGCTGGTGGCCGTGATCCAGGCATACGTTTTCACAATTCTGACCTGCGTCTATCTGAAAGACGCGCTGCATCCGTCGCACTGAGCACGGGCAATCAGAACCTCAATCTGCCAATTCCAACTCAAGGAGAAAAGACATGGAAGGCGATATCGCAGAAATGGGCAAGTTCATCGGTGTTGGCCTGACCGCCATCGGTATGGGCGGCGCCGCTATCGGTGTGGGCAACATCGCGGGCAACTTCCTGTCGGGTGCGCTGCGCAACCCTTCGGCTGCTGCTGGCCAGACCGCCATGCTCTTCATCGGCATCGCATTCGCAGAAGCTCTGGGGATCTTCTCGTTCCTCGTCGCTCTGCTGCTGATGTTCGCTGTCTGAGGCTTTCCCGGCAATATCCTTACGCTTGGAAGGGTCGCTTGCGGCCCTTCCAGTGAAATCAGGGCTAGGGGGAAGACATGGCAGAGACTGCCGCTTCGGGGCCAGGGATGCCCCAACTCGATGTAACCACCTTCTCGAACCAGATTTTCTGGCTCATCGTGACGATGGTGGTGCTCTATTACATCATGTCCCGCGTCGCGCTGCCGCGCGTTGCTGCCGTGCTCGCGGATCGTCGTGGCACGATCACCAGCGACATCGCTGCGGCCGAGGAATACAAGCGCAAGGCCGTGCAGGCGGAAGAAGCCTATCACAAGGCGCTGGCCGATGCGCGGGCGGAAGCCAATCGCATTGTCGATGCGGCCAAGGCTGAAATGCAAGCGGAGCTTGATGTGCAGATCGCCAAGGCGGATGCCGAGATCGCAGCGAAAACCGCTGAATCCGAGCGCCGCATCCGCGAGATTCGCGACGGCGCCATGGAAATGGTCGCTGACGTGTCCAAGGACGTGACCCGCGACATCGTGGAGAGCATGGGCGGAAAGGCCGATGCACGCAGCGTCAATGCAGCGGTGGCTGCGCGTCTGAAAGGGGCTGCGGCATGATCCGGGTGTTCACTCTGGCAACTCTGGCGATGACAGGCCCGGCGCTGGCGGCGGGGGATTATCCCTTCTTCTCGCTGCGCAACACGGACATGGTGGTGCTGCTGGGCTTTATCGTCTTTGCCGGGATCCTTGTCTATTTCAAGGTGCCCGCGAAGATCATGGGCCTGCTCGATGCACGTGGTGTGGCGATTCAGGCCGAGCTTGATGAAGCCCGGCGCCTGCGCGAAGAAGCGCTGGCCCTGCATGCCGATTTCGAGCGCAAGCAGGCCGAGGTCAAGACCGAGGCGGATCGCATCGTCGAGAAGGCCAAAGCTGATGCGCAGATCGCTGCGAACCAAGCCAAGGCGGATATCGAAGCCTCGATCACACGCCGCCTGAAAACGGCTGAGGATCAGATCCAGTCTGCCGAAGTCAGCGCGATCCGCGAAGTGCGCAACACTGCCGTGAATGTCGCGATTGCGGCTGCGGGGGATGTGCTCGCCAAGCAGATGGATGCCGAGCGCAGCGACGCTCTGATCCAACAGGCGATTGCGACAACGCAGGACCGTTTGCACTGACAAGTGACGACAGCCTGACCAATTAAGCCCCCGGCATCCCGTGCCGGGGGCTTTCATTTGAGCTCAGATCGCGCTGGCATGTTCATAGCGGAGTTGCGCGATTTCCTCGTTGCGCTCGCTACGCTTGAGATCACTCATCAACCGCTCGACATAGCTCAGATGCCCCTCAGCGGCGTTGCGCGCGCCGTCCGGGTCGCGGGCCTGAATGGCCTCGTTGATCGCGCGATGTTGCGCGAGCAGCTCGTCACACGTCCCGCGCTGGCGAAAGATCATCTGGCGATTGTAGAACACGCCCTGATGCAGCAAGTTGAACATCGCGCGCAGCATATGCAGCATGATGATGTTATGCGACGCCTCGACAATCGAGAGATGAAATTCGGCATCGAGCCGCGCTTCCTCGCTCGGGTCGCGCTTGTGATGGGCGTGCTCCATGCGCTGGTAGATCGTGTCGATGACCTTCAGATCCATGTCCGAGCCGTAGCGTGCCGCACGTTCGGCGGACATGCCTTCGAGATCGCGGCGAAAGCTGATATAGTCGAACAGTGCCTCGTCATGCTCTGCAAAGAGCCGCACCAGCGAGTCCGAGAAGGCCGAGTCGAGGAACTCGGCCACGAAGACCCCTGCCCCGGCCTTGGTCGTCAGCAGGCCACGGGCTTGCAACTCGGCGATGGCTTCGCGCAGCGAGGGGCGCGACACGCCAAGTTTCTCGGCCAGATCGCGCTCGGCGGGCAAACGCTCGCCCGGACGCAGCACACCGCGCAGCAACAAAAGCTCGATCTGCCGGACGACACTGATCGAAACTTTCTCGGGCTGGATGCGCTGAAACGGCATGGCGGCTCCATCATGAGCGTGGTCCATGCATGGAACGCCCAAAAGTTACGCGAAGATTGGTCAAAAGATATGACCACTCCAGAGCTTGCGCAAGAAAAAAGGCCAATCGCGGGGATTGGCCTTTGGGGGGAGCGTGTGGCAGCTCAGCTCGGTTGATGCGGCCGGATGAAGATCTCCACGCGGCGGTTCTGCTGGCGGCCCTGTGCCGTCGCGTTGCTGGCCACAGGCTGGGTCAGACCGCGCCCGATGGTCTGGATGCGGTTGCTCGCCACGCCTTGCCCGCGCAGCACCTGCGCTACGGATTGCGCCCGCCGCTCGGAGAGGCCCAGATTATACTCAGCCGAGCCGGTATTGTCGGTATGGCCGACCACGATCACGTCACTGCGCGGATAATTGACCAGATTGCCCGCAATCACGCGCAGATCCTGCTGCAGATCGGGCCGCAGCGTCGCACTGTCGACCGCAAAGAGCAGGTCTTGCGGCAAGGTCAGGATCAATTCCTGCCCCGTGTTCTGGATATTCACGTTATCGCCAAGCTCGCGGCGGAGCTCTTCGGCTTGCCGGTCGAGTTGCTGACCGATCAGCGCGCCCGCCGTGCCGCCGATGATGGCCCCGGCCGCGGCTGTGCGACGATCGCCGGCCATGGCCCCGGTCACACCGCCCACGGCAGCGCCGGTCAGGGCACCGGCCACAGTGCGGTTTTGCGGATTGTTGGGATCAGGGGCGCAAGCAGCGAGCACAAGCGCCGCCGCGCTCAGCGCGAGAACAGGGGGGGACAGTCGCATGGGATACCTCCGGGGAAACACTCTGGCTTGTAGTCCCAAAGAACGCGCAAGGTCATTTCACGTTCCGTTGAGCGTCTGAAACAGGCGGCAGCCCCCCGCCGTCATATCGCGCTGCCTCCCATGCGAGCATGGCACGTTTGCGCGCGAGCCCCCAGTGATAGCCGCCCAGATCACCGCCACTGCGCAGGCAGCGATGGCAGGGGATCAGAAACCCGACAGGGTTGCGCCCCACTGCGGCCCCGACGGCCCGCGCGGCCCTGGGGTTGCAAACGCGCGCGCCGATGGCCCCGTAGCTTGTCACATGGCCCGAGGGCACCTGCAGCAACGCCTCCCAGACCTTGATCTGAAATGGCGTGCCGATCAAATGCAGCCGCGCCTCCCCCGTCCGGGCGAAGGCAGCGGCGACATGCGGGGCCGCTGCTGACGGGTCTTCGCACAGGCGCGCGCGCGGCCAGCGCTGCGCCATATCGGCCAGGCAAGCGTTGCGCCCGCCTTCCTCCGCGAAGGCCAGCCCCGCGAGCCCGCGCGCACTCGCGATCCCCAGCGCTGTGCCGAAGGGCGTGTCGAACCAGCCATAGCGCAGCACCAGCCCCTCGCCGCGCCGCGCGTAATCGCCCGGTGCCATCGCCTCCCAGCGCAGAAACAGGTCATGCAGCCGCGCCTGCCCCGAAAGCCCGACCTCATGCGCCGCCGCAAGCGTCGAGAAGCGTTCCTGCAACAGCATGCGGGCGTGATCGAGCGTCAGATATTGCTGATAGCGCTTGGGCGAGACCCCGACCCATTGGCTGAAGACGCGCTGGAAATGCGCCGCGCTCATGCCCAGTGCGGCGGCCAGATCATCAAGGCTGCGCTGCCGCCCCCCCGGCGCATCAATCAGGGCAATCGCGCGTTCCATCACCCGGTAATGATAGCTCTGATCAATGGCGAGATCGTCCATGGCGGCCCTCATACTGCGCTGCGAGCAACCTAGCCCAGCGCCGCGCGCCCCGCGACCCGAAAGCTGCGCATTCTGCCCATTGCCACCGCGCGAGGCTTCCCATAGATGTTTCACAAGTGCACAAAAATCAGGCGCGCGATGAAACTCAGTCTGCTCTTTCTGGTTCTCGGCTATCTGCTGAGCCAATTCTACCGGTCCTTTCTGGCCGTGCTCGCAGGGCTGTTGCAAACGGATATCGGGGTCAGCTCGGATGATCTGGCGCTGGCCTCGGGGCTGTGGTTCCTGACATTCGCGCTGATGCAACTGCCGGTCGGCTGGGCGCTCGACAGCTATGGGCCCCGGCGCACCACGGCGCTCATGCTCGGGATTGGCGGCACGGGCGGGGCCGCGCTCTTCGCATTGGCGCAGAACGCGCTGCAGATCCATCTGTCGATGACACTTCTGGGCATCGGCTGCGCGCCTGTGCTGATGGCCTCCTACTACATCTTCGCGCGCAGTTTCCCACCGGCGATGTTTGCCACGCTGGCGGGCGCGGTCATCGGGTTCGGCTCGCTCGGCAATATCCTCGGTGCCTTGCCCATGGCCTGGGCGGCGGAGAGTTTCGGCTGGCGGGCCTCGCTCCTCGGCCTCGCCGCGATCACGGCGCTTGTCTCGGCGCTGATCTGGATCTTCGCGCAGGATCCGCCGCAGATCATGGGCGCCGATGGGCAGAAGGGCAGCCTGCGCGATCTGTTCCGCATCCGGGCGCTGTGGCTGCTCCTGCCGCTGCTGGCGGTGAATTATGCCCCGGCGGCGGGCATTCGCGGACTTTGGGCCGGGCCTTTCTACAATGATCTCTACGGCGCGACGGCGACGGGCATCGGGCAGATGACGCTGATCATGGCCTTTGCGATGATCGCGGGGAATTTCGCCTATGGCCCGCTCGACCGCGTTTTCGGCACGCGCAAGGGCATTGTTCTGGTCGGCAATCTCTGCGGCGCGCTCTGCCTTGCTGCGCTGGCATTGTTCCCGCTTTCGGGGTTTCTGGCCACAGGGCTCCTGTTCGCGGGGGTGGGGTTTTTCGGCGCGTCCTTCCCGATGATGATGGCGCATGGCCGCAGCTTCATTCCCGCGCATCTGACCGGGCGGGGCGTCACGCTGCTCAACCTCTTTTCCATCGGCGGGGTCGGGCTGATCCAGATGGCGAGCGGCCCGCTGCATGCCAATGCCGCCGCGCATCCCCCGGAATGGGCCTATCAGACGCTGTTTGTGTTTTTCGCGGGGCTGCTGCTGGGCGGCTGTCTGATTTACGCCTTCGCCCGCGACCGCACGGATTAGCGCCCCTTCACCTCCGAGCGGATATGCGTTAGGGCCTGCGCAACTGTTTCAAAGGAGACTGTCATGGGTTACAAGATCGCTGTCGCGGGGGCCACGGGCAATGTGGGCCGCGAAATGCTGAACATTCTGGCCGAACGCGAATTCCCGGTCGATGAGATCGCGGCACTGGCTTCGCGCCGGTCGCTCGGTACGGAAGTCAGCTTCGGTGACAAGACCCTGAAATGCCAGGATCTCGACACGTTCGATTTCACCGGCTGGGATATCGCCTTCTTCGCCATCGGCTCGGACGCGACCAAAACCTACGCGCCGAAAGCGGCCTCGCAGGGCTGCGTCGTGATCGACAACTCCTCGCTCTATCGCTATGATCCGGAGGTGCCGCTGGTCGTGCCCGAGGTCAATGCCGCGGCTGTCGACGGCTACACCAAAAAGAACATCATCGCGAACCCGAATTGCTCGACCGCGCAGATGGTCGTGGCGCTCAAACCCCTGCATGACCGCGCGCGGATCAAGCGGGTGGTGGTGAGCACCTATCAATCCGTCTCTGGCACGGGCAAGGACGCGATTGACGAGCTGTGGAACCAGACCAAGGGCGTCTATGTGCCCGGTCAAGAGGTCGCGCCGAGTGTCTATCCCAAGCAGATCGCCTTCAACATCATTCCGCATATCGACGTCTTCATGGAAGACGGATCGACCAAGGAAGAGTGGAAGATGGTCGTCGAGACCAAGAAAATCCTCGACCCGAAGATCAAGCTGACCGCGACCTGCGCGCGCGTGCCCGTGTTCGTCGGCCATTCCGAGGCGCTCAACATCGAATTCGAGGATTTCCTCGATGAAGAAGAAGCCCGCGAAATCCTGCGCGAAGCGCCGGGCGTTCTGGTCGTCGACAAGCGCGAGCCGGGTGGCTACATCACGCCGATTGACTGCGTGGGCGAATATGCGACCTATATCAGCCGCATCCGGCAGGATTCGACGCTCGATAACGGGCTCAATATCTGGGTGGTCAGCGACAATCTGCGCAAGGGTGCGGCGCTCAATGCCGTGCAGATCGCGGAAGTGCTCGGCCAGCGCTGCCTGAAGAAAGGCTGAGACCGCCGCAAGACCGGTCCGTCAGGGCGCAAGGGGCAGACCCTTGCGCCTTTTTGTGTACTTGCCGCCCCCCTGCCCGCATGCAGACTGCGCCTCTCACGGCGTATCCCTTCCCGGAAGTGTCGGAAATGCCGTGTATCGCCGCCGCACAGATGGCTAAAAAACAGGCGGAGATGCAAGATCTGCAGGGAGCGAGACATGGCCTTCAAAACCGACATCGAAATCGCGCGTGAGGCGCAGAAGAAACCCATCCAGGAGATCGGCGCCAAGCTGGACATCCCGTCCGAGCATCTGCTGCCTTTCGGTCATGACAAGGCCAAGGTCAGTCAGGATTTCGTCTCGGAGGCGCGCGGGCGCAAGCGCGGCAAGCTGATCCTCGTCACCGCGATCAACCCGACGCCTGCGGGCGAGGGCAAGACCACGACCACTGTGGGTCTGGGCGATGGGCTGAACGCCATCGGCAAGCGCGCGGCGATCTGCATTCGCGAGGCATCGCTTGGGCCGAATTTCGGCATGAAAGGGGGCGCTGCGGGGGGCGGCCATGCCCAGGTCGTGCCGATGGAGGACATGAACCTGCATTTCACCGGCGATTTCCACGCGATCACTTCGGCGCATAACCTGCTTTCGGCGATGATCGACAACCATATCTATTGGGGCAATGAGCTGGAGATCGACGAGCGCCGCATCACATGGCGGCGGGTGATGGACATGAATGACCGCGCGCTGCGCGATATGGTGGTCAGCCTCGGCGGGGTCTCGAACGGCTTTCCGCGCCAAACAGGGTTTGACATCACTGTGGCCTCCGAGGTCATGGCGATCCTGTGTCTGGCGTCCGATCTGGAGGATCTGCAGAGCCGTCTGGGCGATATCGTCGTGGCGTATCGGCGCGACAAGACCCCGATTCATTGCCGCGATATCGGTGCCGAAGGGGCGATGACAGTGCTCCTGAAGGATGCAATGCAGCCCAATCTGGTGCAGACGCTGGAGAACAACCCCGCATTCGTGCATGGCGGTCCCTTCGCCAATATCGCCCATGGCTGCAATTCGGTGGTCGCGACACAGACCGCGCTCGGGCTTGCGGACTATGTGGTGACCGAAGCCGGGTTCGGGGCTGATCTCGGGGCCGAGAAGTTTTTCAACATCAAATGCCGCAAGGCGGGTCTGAAGCCGGCCGTCGCGGTGATCGTCGCGACAGTGCGCGCGATGAAGATGAATGGCGGGGTCGCGAAAGCGGACTTGGGTTCGGAAAATGTCAGTGCAGTGCAGAAAGGCTGTCCGAATCTCGGTCGCCATATTGAGAATGTGAAAGGGTTTGGTGTGCCTGTCGTGGTTGCGATCAACCATTTCCATTCCGATACGGATGCCGAAGTGCAGGCGGTGAAGGACTACGTGGCTTCACTCGGGGCCGAGGCGATCCTGTGTCGCCATTGGGCGGAAGGGTCCAAGGGGATCACGGAGCTTGCGACACGGGTGGCGGAACTCGCGGATGGCGATCACGCCCAATTCGCGCCGCTCTATGAGGATGACATGCCCCTGTTCGAGAAAATCCAGACCATCGCGCGGCGTATCTACCGTGCGGATGATGTGCTGATTGATGCGAAAATCCGCAATCAGTTGAAGGAGTGGGAAGCGGCGGGCTACGGAAAGCTGCCGATCTGCATGGCCAAGACACAGTATTCCTTTACCACCGATCCGGGGGTGCGCGGCGCGCCGGTCAATCACTCGGTGCCAGTGCGCGAAGTGCGGCTTTCGGCCGGGGCCGGATTCATCGTGGCCATCTGCGGTGAGATCATGACCATGCCGGGCCTGCCACGCAAACCTGCCGCAGAATCGATCCGGTTCAATGATGCGGGGGTGATCGAAGGGCTGTTCTGATCCGGCGCGCGCGCGCCGTCCCGTTTGTGTCGCATTGCAACAGGCGGGGCGCGGGGATAGGTAAGCATCGTGGTGGATGTCACATGAGGAACCCCTATGCGCGCGCCGTCGAACTGTCGGAACATGACCGAATTACGTGCCGAGATTGATCGTCTGGACCGTGCCCTGATTGCGCTTCTCGTCGAACGTACAGGCTATATCGACCGGGCGATCGACCTCAAATCCGAGACCGGCCTGCCTGCGCGGATCGAAGACCGGGTGAATGAAGTGCTGCGCAATGCCCGCGCGCAGGCCGAGGCGCAAGGCTTCGATCCGGACCTCGCCGAAGCGCTCTGGGCGCGCATTGTGGATTGGTCGATTGCGCGCGAAGAGCGTGTGCTGGGGACTGATGATGAAGAAGGAAAGAGCGAATGACAGCCACCATACTTGACGGGAAAGCCTTTGCCGCCGACGTGCGCGCCAAGGTCGCGGATCACGTTGCGCGCCTGCGCGAAAGCCATGGTCTCGTGCCCGGTCTGGCCGTGGTGCTGGTGGGCGAAGACCCGGCGAGCCAGGTCTATGTGCGCTCGAAAGGCAAGCAGACTGTTGAAGTCGGAATGGCATCTTTCGAACATCGGCTGGATGCGACGACCTCCGAGGCCGAATTGCTGGCGCTGATCTCAAAGTTGAACGAGGACCCAAAAATCCACGGGATTCTCGTGCAGTTACCGCTGCCTTCTCATCTGGACTCGGATCTCGTCATCAACTCCATCAACCCCGCGAAGGATGTGGACGGCTTTCACATTTCCAATGTCGGGCTCTTGGGCACCGGGCAGAAGTCGATGGTGCCCTGCACGCCTCTGGGCTGTCTGATGATGTTGCGCGCGCATCATGGCAGCCTGTCAGGGCTCGATGCAGTGGTGGTCGGTCGCTCGAATATTGTCGGCAAGCCCATGGCGCAGCTGTTGCTGGGCGACAGTTGCACAGTCACGATTGCCCATTCGCGCACCCGCGATCTGGCCGAGACCTGCCGCCGCGCGGATATCCTCGTCGCCGCCGTCGGGCGGCCGGAGATGATCCCCGGCGATTGGGTCAAGCCCGGTGCCACTGTCATTGATGTCGGCATCAACCGCGTGCCCGCAGGCGAGAAGACGCGGCTGGTGGGGGATGTGCATTTCGACAGCGCCGCGAAGGTCGCGGGTGCCATCACGCCCGTCCCCGGCGGGGTCGGGCCGATGACGATTGCCTGCCTGCTCGCCAATACGGTCACAGCGGCCTGCCGCGCGCATGGGCTGGAAGAACCCGAAGGGCTGACTGTCTAACGACGATCCGCCGCCAGTCGCTTCCAGCGGCGGGCGGCGTGTTTGTCGAATTCCAGCGCCAACAGGAGCGCCACCCCCGCAAGCGCGCATTGCGCGAGTTGCCAAGGGCTCAGCGCCACTGTGTCAAAGAGCGCTTGCATCAGCGGCAGATAGGTGAATCCGGCCTGCAGCACGATGACCACGCCCACGGCAATCAGCACGGCGGGCGTGCCTTTGGTGCCCTGCCAGCTCAGCGACCAGCCATGCCGGTAGCGCACCGAGAAGAGATAGAAGACCTCCATCGCGACGAGCGTGTTGAGCGCCATGGTGCGCGCGGCCTCGACCGACAGCCCCTGCGCCTGCGCGAGCGCGAACTGCCCGAAAATGCCGATGGCGAAGAGCACCGAGACCAGCGTCACCCGCCACAGGATGAAGCGCGACAGGATCGGTGCATCGGCCTTGCGGGGGTTCTGGCGCATGATCGTCTTTTCGGGTGGCTCAAAGGCCAGTGACATCGCGAGCGCCACAGAGGAGACCATGTTCACCCACAGAATCTGCAGCGGCGTGATCGGCAGCATCAACCCGAACAGCACCGCGATGATCAGCGAGATCGACTCGCCGCCATTCACCGGCAGCAGGAAGGTGATGACTTTCTTGAGATTTGCGTAGACCGTGCGGCCCTGTTTCACCGCTTCGGCGATGGAGGCGAAATTGTCGT
>PXDM01000268.1 GCA_003565055.1 Paracoccaceae bacterium | reverse complement strand
TGCGCGCCCTGCGCCAAGGTGGCAAAGGCAGTGTCATCCTCCATCAACTGCTGCAACGCGCCCCTGAGCGCGGCCAGGTCATCGACCGGATAGGTCATGCAGGCCGCGCCCACAGTCTCGGCGGCGGGCACGACGGAGCTTGCGAGCGAGGGCACGCCCTGCGCGGCGGCTTCCAGCACCACCAGCGCGAGCCCTTCGGAGAAATCCGAACGCGTGGGGCAGACCAGCAGATCAGCCGCATCGAGGGCCGCATGCACCCCATCGGCGTCAAGGAGCCCCGCGATCTCGATCTGCGCGCGCGCGGGGTGGTGCGCGACCATCTCGGCAAGCGCCGCATCCGCGCTGCCCGTGCCCGCAAGCACCAGTCTCGCCTCGGCAAATTGCGGGGCGAGCGCGCCAAATGCTTCGACAAGGTCGAAGACGCCCTTATTGGCCTCGATCCGGCCCAGAAACAACACGCGCCGCGCCTGCGCGCGCGGGCGCAGCGGGTGCAGATGCGCGACGCAGACCTGCGGCATTTCGGTGATCACGGGCTTTGCAGGCCCCGCGAGCGCCCTGAACTGGCGCGCACATTCCGCCGAGGTGCAGACCGCGCCATCCGCCCGCGCCAGCGCCCGGCCCAGCGCCCAAAGCCGCGCACGGCTGCGCAGCCCCTCAGGGCGCTGGCCCATCGGCCAGAAGGTGTTGTGCAGGCTCAGGAACAGCCGCGCCTTGCCGGTCAGAGTGTGATAGGCCGCAGGTTTCAGATCGCCCCCCAGTATGACCGCATCTGCCCCCCAGGCATTGATTGCGGCTGAGAGTTTTCTGGCATAGGCCAGCTCGGCCAGATGCCAGCCCAGGCCCTGCAAGTCGCGCCTGCGGGCGATATGCTGGAAGCGGATGCGCGGGTCGGGCTGCTGCGGCTGGCGCGGCGTCTCGGTCAGCACCAGCGCTTCGGCGCCAAGCGCGGCGACCAGGCTGTAGAATTGCGCCGAATAGGTCAGGACCGGGATGCGCGCATCGTGACTGCCTGCGGACCATTGATCCAACGTGCCCACCGCATCGCCCGGCCCGGCATGAAAGGCGAGCCGGGGCGCGCGCCCTTCAGGGACATCAAGCGCCGCGCGCAGGCGTTGCGCCGCGCCGGGCTCCAATACGACGGTCCTCCGGACACCGTCTCGCAGGTCCATTGTGTTCACCTCTGCCGGTGTGTCCGGTCTTTCCCAAGCGAATATGGCTCTCCCCAAGGGTCGCCCGACTCGGCGCAACAGGCAAGTGCTGTTCGCCAAAAACTTGCACCAGCCTGCACGAATGCACGCGACAGGGCGTCCGGGCGCGCGCTCTGATGCAACACCGCGCGGGGCGGCGGGTTCACGCCCGCTTGGCCAGGTCTTCGGCAGCCTCGGCCATCAGCTTGTCGGATGCCCCCTCGACCACGCGTTCAAGCTCCGCAAGGAAGGCGCGCGGCTCCCGCCCCGCCGGGATCGCGGGCAGGAATTCGACCACCGCCAGCCCCGGCTTGCGATAGAGACTGTGGCGCGGCCAGAACATGCCGACATTCGCGGCCACCGGCACGCAATCCTGCCCGAGTTCCTGATAAAGCGCCGCCGTGCCGACCTTGTAGGGTTTCGAGACGCCCGGCGCGACGCGGGTGCCCTGCGGATAGATGATCAGCTGGCCCGGTTTCTGCACGCCGGACTTGACGCGCGCGACCATCGCCTTGATCGCCTGCCCGCGCTTGCCGCGATCGACCGGCACGCAGCCGATGCGCAGCCCGTACCAGCCCAGAATCGGGGCCCAGACGAGCTGCTTTTTCATGATGAACCGCCCCCTTGGGAGCGCGCCGAAGATCATCAGGATATCGAGGAAGGACTGGTGCTTGGCGGCGATCAGCACCCCGCCCGTGGGCACGGGCCCACGCACTTCGGTGCGCAGCCCGACCATCCAGGCCGCCGACCAGCGCACATAGCGGCAATAATCCTGACAGGCCCGCAGCGCCCCGTCGCGCGTGATCAGCGCATAGGGCAGATAGACGACGCCGATCACCAGCATCGCAACATACATCTGCCCGATGAACACCACTGATCGCAGCCATTGGATCGCGTATCGCATCAGGTCACTCCGCGCAGGATATGGAAAGCCGTGGCCATGCTCGACGCCCAGGCGAGCAGGAAGGTCAGCACCGGGATGCTCAGCGGCCAGAGCCATCCGAGCCCCTGAAAGCCCAGGCCCGCGAGCACCGGGACCGCGCTGGCCGGGTCGGGCAGCGCCATCAGCGCGGCCATGCCGAGCGCGGTGCCCGCCGCCGCACCTGCGAGCGCGCGCCGCGAGATGCGCCGCACGAAGGCGCGCGCGATGAAGCGGTCGCGCGCGCCCACAAGGCGCAGCACGCGGATCACCTGCCGGTTGGCCGAGAGCGCGACCGAGGCCGCGCGCGTCACGATGGCCGACATCACCCCGCCGATGAGCACCAGCGACAACAGCGCGAAGCTCTGCAACCGGCTGGCGGCCTGCACGAGCGGCCTGCGCCAGCGGGTGTGGTCGTCATAGACCGCGCCCGGCGCCTCGGCGGCCAGTCGCAGGCGCAGGCCCTGACGATCCGGCCCCGCGCCGCTTTCGGTCACCTCAATCAGACGCGGCAGCGGCAGCATGTCGAGCGGCAGATCGGGGCCGAGCCAGGGCTCCAGCAGCGCCGCCTGATCGCTTTGCTCCATGACGGTCGCCGCAGCGATGCCCGGTGTGGTGCGCAGCACTTCGAGCACCTGTACGGTCTGCGCCTCGATCTCGTCGGGCTGGGCCGCGACGCGCACAGTTGCGGTCTGCGAAAGCGCCTGCGACCATGTCTCGGCGAGTCGCGCCGAACTCATCGACAGCGCCAGCGCGAAGACCGCGAGAAAGGCCATGGCGGCGGCGCTGAGCATGACCAGCCAGACATTCTGCCCGGCCTTGGGGACGACCAGATCAGCGATGGGTTTCGTGCTCATAGCTCCGCCCCCGCCAGTTGCAGCCTGCGCCCCGCAATCCGCATCACCCGCGCCTGAACCTGTGTCTTGGCAAAGCGGATCAGGTTCAGGTCATGCGTGGCAATCAGCACCGCCGTGCCCATGCGGTTGAGATCGACCATCAGCATCAGCAGGCGTTGCGACATTTCCCAGTCGAGATTGCCCGTCGGCTCATCCGCCAGCAACACGCTCGGCCCCGCGACGACAGCACGCGCCAGCGCGGCGCGCTGGCGTTCACCACCCGAGAGCGTGGGCGGTTTCGCCTCGGCGCGATGGGTCAGCCCGACCCAGCCCATCAGATCTTCGAGATCCCCGTCCGACATCGGCCGCCCCGTCGCCGTCAGCGGCAGCGCGACATTCTGCTCCAGCGTCAGATGGTCGAGAAAGCTGCAATCCTGATGCACGACACCGATGCGTTCACGCGCCTGCGCCACTGCGTCCCGCGTCATGCCGCCGAGGTCGCGCTTGAGAAGCGAGACGGTCCCGGTGGTGGGTTTGATCTCGCCATAGCAGATTTTCATGAAAGTGCTTTTGCCCGCCCCCGATGGCCCGGTCAGGAAGTGAAAGCTCCCCGGTTCCAACTCCACGGACACATCGCGAAACAACGCCCCGCCGCCGTAATCATGAGACACATTTTCGAGTGAAATCATCGCTCCGAATCCACAAATCGCACCGCAACCTTTAACTTTCGTGCGGTTTCGGCCATAAGTTTGTGTCCTTTTTGGATAAAATTGTTAATGATCTTGGCGTTTGTTCACTCGCTTGCTACAACATTCATAAAACAACGCCAATGCCCCTTTGCGGCTTCGAGCAGGTAGACGTGATGCGTATCGTATGTCCGAATTGCAATGCTCAATATGAGATCGACGGGTCGCTCCTGCCCGCCGAGGGGCGCGAGGTGCAATGTTCGGCCTGCGGCACGGTCTGGTTCCAGAATGCGCCCGCGCCGGACGCGCCAACCGATGCCAGCCCGGCACCGGCGATGGCAGAGCCCGCAGCCGAGGCTCCGGTGGACGACCTGGCCCCGGCAACAGAGACCCCGCTTGAGGAGTTGGCAGAGCCAGACACGCCCCCGGCGGATGAGACCACGCCCACCCATGCCGCACCTGACCCTGACCCTGACGACGCGGATGAGGATGACGACGCAGAGCCCACCGAGGCTCCGCCCCTGAACGGAGCGCCGAAGCCCGTCGATGACAAGGTGCTCGGCATTCTGCGCGAAGAGGCGGAATTCGAGCAACAACAGCGCGCGCGCGACAAGGGCGGGCTCGAAACACAGCCCGAGCTTGGGCTGATGGGGGCCGCCCCCTGGCCAAGCAACGCGGCGCAGACCCGCAAGGCCGCCCCCGAAGCCCAGCCCGCGCCGGCCCCGACAAGCGAGCGCAGCCCGGCCTTTCCCGATATCGAGGATATCAGCGCCTCGCTTGAGCCGAAGGGGCAAGGCCGCAACTACACGCGTTCCGCGCGTGACAGCGCGCCTGCCGCCACGGCCCCTGCCGAGGCTACCGGGGGCGGGTTCATGCGCGGGCTGATCTGGCCGATTGCGATCGCGCTTGTGCTCGTCGCGCTCTATCTCGCGGCCCCGGCGCTGAGCGGCATGATGCCCCCGCTGGCCCCGGTTCTCGCAGGCTATGTGATGGCCGTGGACGGGCTGCGCGATGCGGTGGCAGGACTGTTCGGGCGCTGAGCCCCGCGCGCGACACAATGCGCCTAAAGAAGTGGCAGGAATGTCGCATAGCGCGCGGTGACATGGCAATTTTCAGGTGTCGCGCTTTGAACCCGGCGCGTCTAGGGTCATCCATAGGCAAAGCAAACAGGACGCAGCCATGGCCATTTATGCAAGCATCACCCATCTGACCCATTACATCTATGACCGGCCCGTGATGCTCGGGCCGCAGGTGATCCGATTGCGCCCAGCGCCGCATTCGCGCACGCGGGTGATCTCGCACAGCCTCAAGGTCTCGCCGGGCGGGCATTTCGTCAATCACCAGCAAGACCCTTATGGCAACTGGCTGGCGCGTTTCGTTTTCCCCGAGCCGGTGCGCGAATTGAAGATCGAGGTCGATCTGACCGCCGATATGTCCGTCTATAACCCGTTCGACTTCTTCACCGAGGAAAGCGCCGAAACCTGGCCTTTCGACTATCCGGAGGATCTGGCCGAGGATCTGGTGATCTACAAACGTGCCGAGCCCGCTGGCCCGCTGTTGCAGGCGTTTCTCGACCGCGTGCCGCGCGACCGGGGGGTGACGGTTGATTTTCTGGTGATGCTCAACCGCATGGTCAATGAGGCGATTGGCTACACGATCCGCATGGAAGCCGGTGTGCAGACGCCGGAAGAAACGCTCGCCAAGGCCGAAGGCTCCTGCCGCGATTCCGGCTGGCTGCTGGTGCAGGCGTTGCGCCATCTGGGCGTCGCGTCACGCTTTGTCTCGGGCTATCTGATCCAGCTTGCGCCCGATGTGAAAGCGCTTGACGGCCCATCGGGCACCGAGGTCGATTTCACCGACCTGCATGCCTGGGTCGAGGCGTATATTCCCGGCGCGGGCTGGGTGGGGCTTGATCCCACCTCCGGCCTCTTGACGGGCGAGAGCCATATTCCGCTCGCCGCCACCCCCCATTACCGCAACGCCGCGCCCATCTCGGGCGGCTATAGCGGCTCGCCCGACACGCAGGTGAGTTTCGATTTCGACATGCAGGTGAAGCGCGTGGCCGAGCATCCGCGGATCACCAAACCTTTCAGCGACGAGGCCTGGGAGCGGCTGAACGCGATGGGCGCGAAGGTGGACGACGCGCTGAACGCCGCTGATCTGCGCCTGACCATGGGCGGCGAGCCGACCTTCGTCTCGATTGATGATTTCGAGAGCGAGGAATGGAACACGGATGCGGTCGGCCCACAAAAGCGCGATCTCGCCGACAAGCTGATCCGCAAGCTGCGCCAGCGCTTCGCGCCGGAGGGCTTCCTGCATTACGGGCAGGGCAAATGGTATCCGGGCGAAACCCTGCCGCGCTGGACCTTCTCGCTTTATTGGCGGCGCGACGGAAAATCGGTCTGGCGCGATTCCGAACTGGTGGCGCAGGAAGCGGTCGATTACGGCGCGAATGCCGATCAGGCCGGGGCCTTCATGCAAGGTTTCGCCGAAAAGCTGGGGCTGGAGCCGGAGCACGCGCAGCCGGCCTATGAAGATCCGGCGGAATGGATTCTGAAAGAGGCCAATCTGCCCGCCAATGTCTCGCCCGAGAATTCCGAGCTGAAAGACGCCGAAGCCCGCGCGCGCATTGCGCGGGTCTTTGCGCGCGGGCTGACCGAGCCTGCGGGTTTCGTGCTGCCGATCCAACGCTGGCAATCTGCGGCTTCGGCCCCGCGCTGGCGCTCCGAGATGTGGAAGCCCCGGCGCGGCAAGCTGTTTCTGGTGCCCGGCGACAGCCCGGTGGGCTTTCGCCTGCCCTTGGGCAGCCTGCCGCATATCCCGCCTGCGCAATATCCCTACAGCTACCCGGCGGATACCTCGCGCCCGCTCGACCCGCTGCCCGATTACCATGACAGCGATGACAAGCGGGCCGCACGCGAGAAGGCCGAAGAGGCCGCAATGACGCCCGAAGTCTCGGCCGATCACCGGCAGGGCGGCGCGCTGAAATCCGACGACACCGCGCGGCAGGCCGTGGTCCAGCAAGGTGGCGGTGATCCGACGGAAAGTCAGGTCCGCACGGCCATCGCCATCGAGCCGCGCGACGGGCGGCTGTGCCTCTTCATGCCGCCTTGCGAGGCGCTGGAGGATTATCTCGACCTGATCAACGCCGCCGAGGCGACTGCGAAGGAGCTGGGCCTGCCGATCCATATCGAAGGCTACGCGCCGCCCGATGACCCCCGCCTGAACGTGATCCGCGTGGCCCCCGATCCCGGTGTGATCGAAGTCAATATCCACCCTGCCCACTCTTGGGAAGATTGCGTGGCCACGACCGAGGCGATCTATGAAGAAGCCCGGCTCTGCCGTCTGGGCGCGGACAAGTTCATGATCGACGGGCGCCATTGTGGCACGGGGGGCGGCAATCATGTTGTCGTCGGTGGCGCGACCATGGGCGACAGCCCCTTCCTGCGCCGCCCCGATCTGCTGAAATCGCTGATCCTGATCTGGCAGCGCCATCCCTCGCTGAGCTATCTCTTCTCGGGGCTGTTCATCGGCCCGACCTCTCAGGCCCCGCGCATTGATGAGGCGCGCCATGACAGCCTCTACGAGCTGGAAATTGCGCTGAACCAGATCGGCGATCCGGTCGCGGGCGGGCCATTGCCGCCGCCCTGGCTGATCGACCGGCTCTTGCGCAATATCCTGATCGACGTGACCGGCAATACCCACCGCGCCGAGATCTGCATCGACAAGCTCTATTCGCCCGATGGGCCGACCGGGCGGCTGGGGCTCGTGGAATTCCGCGGCTTCGAGATGCCGCCGCATCCGCGCATGAACCTGGCCCAGCAACTGCTGATCCGCGCCATCATCGCGCGGGTGGCGGCGGATCCGGTGCGCTCGCCGCCCGTGCGCTGGGGCACAGTGCTGCATGACCGCATGATGCTGCCGCATTTCGTCTGGGCGGATTTCCTGTCGCTTCTGGCGGATCTGCGCGCGCATGGCTTCGATCTCGATCCCGAATGGTTCCGCGCGCAGTCCGAATTCCGCTTCCCCTTCTGCGGCCAGATCGAGGTTGAGGGCGTGCATCTGGAACTGCGCCAAGCGCTGGAGCCATGGCATGTGCTGGGCGAAACCGGGGCCATCGGCGGGACAGTGCGCTACACCGACAGCTCTGTGGAAAGGCTGCAAGTGCGCATGACGGCGCTTCATCAGGACCGCTACCGCGTGATGTGCAACCAACGCCGGGTGCCGCTGGCGAAAACCGATGTCGCGGGCGAATCCGTGGGCGGTGTGCGCTTCAAGGCCTGGCAACCTGCGGCGGCCCTGCATCCGGTGCTGCCGGTCAACGCACCCTTGCGGTTCGACATCTACGACACATGGACCGCGCGCGCTTTGGGTGGCTGCATCTATCATGTCGCCCATCCCGGTGGGCGCAGCTATGACACCTTCCCGGTCAATGGCAATGAGGCCGAGGCCCGCCGTCTGGCGCGGTTCGAAGCGCATGGCCACACGCCGGGGGCCTATGCGCCAGCGCCGGAGCAGCCGCATCCCGAATTCCCGATGACGCTCGATCTGCGCCGCGCGGCAGGGCTCTAGGGCCTGCCATGACCGACCCGCTCGCGCAGCATCTGCCCCAGCTCCTGCAAGGCTACGCCCCCCTGCCGGGCGTGGCCGATGAGCTGTTTGATGCGCAGGGCAATATGCGCCCGGTCTGGCGCAGCTTCATCGACCAGCTCGCCGCACTCGGCCCGGCCCAGATCGAGGCGCATTTCGCGCGCGGCGATCAATATCTGCGCGATGCGGGCGTGTATTTCCGCCATTATTCCGAGGGCCCGGTGCAGGACCGCGCCTGGCCGCTGAGCCATGTGCCCGTGCTGATCGACGAGGCGGAATGGCAGATCATCTGCGACGGGCTCGCGCAACGCGCCGATCTGCTCGAACAGGTGGCGGCGGATCTCTATGGGCCGGGGACCCTCGTGGCGCAGGGCGCGCTGCCTGCGGAACTGGTGGCGGGGAACCCCAACTGGCTGCATCAGATGGTCGGCACGTTCCCGCGCGGGGGCCATTGGCTGCATCATCTGGCCTTCGAGATCGGGCGCGCGCCCGATGGCTCTTTCTTCGTGCTGGGCGACCGGACCGAAGCGCCTTCGGGGGCGGGTTTTGCGCTGGAAAACCGCATGGCGGCGATGCGCATGTTCACTGACCCCTTCCCGCGCAGCCATGTCCAGCGGCTTGCCGGATTCTTCCGGGCCTTTCGTGCAGCGATGGAAACGCTGGCGGGCGATGATCGGCATATGGCGATCCTGACACCGGGGCCGAATAACGACACCTATTACGAGCATACCTATATCGCGCGCTATCTGGGGCTGATGCTGCTGGAAGGCGAAGATCTGATCATCGAGAACGGGCAGGCCATGGTGCGCACAGTGCGCGGGCTGGAGCCTCTGGGCCTGCTCTGGCGGCGCATCGACGATGAATTCGTCGACCCGTTGGAGTTGCGCGCGGATTCGGCGCTGGGGACACCGGGGATCCTGCATTCCTTGCGCGATGGCAGGCTCGCGATGGTGAATGCACCGGGCGCAGGCGTGCTCGAAACCCGCGCCTTCATGGCGTTTTATCCCAGCATTGCGCGCAAACTCATGGGCGGGCCGCTCAAACTGCCCAATGTGGCGACATGGTGGTGCGGCCAGCCCTCGGAACTCGCGCATGTGCAGGCCCATGCCGCGCGGATGATCATCGGCGATGCGCTGGAGCAGACGCTGCCTTTCGCGCGCGGGGCGGATGCGGCACTCGGGGCGGCGTCCCTGCCTGCCGAGGCGCTGCCGGGCTGGATCGCGCAGCATGCCCGCAATCTGGTCGCGCAGGAAGCGGTGACGCTGTCGACCACGCCCGCCTGGGCGCAGGGGCAACTGGTGCCGCGCCCGATGACGATCCGGGTCTTTGCCACGCGCACAGCCGCGGGCTGGAATTTCATGCCCGGTGGCTATGCCCGCATCGGCAAGAGCGACGACACCATGGCCATGGCGATGCAGGCGGGCGGGGCGGTGGCCGATGTCTGGGTCATGGCCCCGCGCCCGGTCCCGCCCGAAACACTGGTCAGCGAGACCGGGTTCACGCGCGCGCCTGCCGGGCTGTTGCCCGCGCGCGCGGCTGACAACCTCTACTGGCTGGGCCGCTATGTCGAGCGCAGCGAGACGGCGCTGCGGCTGCTGCGTGCCTATCACATGCGGCTGGTCGAGACGGGCGACCCGCAAGAGCCCCGCCTGCAGGCGCTGGAGGCCTATCTCGGCAGTATCGCGATTGCGCTGGCCCCGCCTGTGCCGGACCAGTTGGTGAGCCTGATCGACCATGCCCATGGCGCGGCGTCGAAAGTGCGTGACCGCTTCTCGCCCGATGGCTGGCACGCGCTCAGTGATCTGCGCAATACGGCACAGCGTTTTGCGATGCTGCTCGGGCCGGGCGATGATGTGGCGCGGGCCATGTCGGTGCTCTTGCGCAAGCTCTCGGGGTTTTCGGGGCTGGTGCATGAGAACATGTATCACTTCATGGGCTGGCGCTTCCTGTCGATGGGGCGCGCTCAGGAACGCGCTGATGCGATGCTGATGCTCCTGCAGAGCTTCGCGCATCCCGAGGCCGCGCCGGGGGCCTATGAAATCGCGATCGAACTCGGTGATTGCGTGATGACGCATCAGCGGCTCTATCGCTTCGGGCCGTCGCATGAGACCGTGCTGGACCTGCTGGCGCTCGACCCGGACAATCCGCGCGCGGTGCTCTATCAACTCGCGGCGATGCGCGCGCATCTGAGCCACCTGCCCCGCCAGCCTGACGCACGGCTGAGCGCAGTCGAGCAGTCGCTTCTGGAGCTGGAGACCGCGCTGCGCGTCGTCGCGCCGGAGGCGCTGACGCCCGAGCGGCTGGCGGGGTTCCGCGCCCGGCTGGGGCATGTCTCCGAATTGCTCTCGGCGCAGTATTTCCGGTAGGTCCCATGCAATATGACATTCGCCTCAGCCTTGAGCAAAGCTATCCTGCGGCCTCGGTGCATGTGCGCAATCTGGCGCGGCTTCTGCCGTCCGACGGGCCGCAACAGCGCGTGCAGCGCCGCCTACTGAGCATCCAGCCGATGCCCGATGAACGGCGCGACGGGCGCGATTTCTTCGGCAATGCCACGACGCTCGTGGCCTGGCACCGCCCGGTGCAGGCGATCAGTTTCACGCTTTCGGCGCAGGCCGAGCGGCTGAGCGAGGCCGTGCTGGACATGTCGCCGCCACTTGACAGGCTCGCCGAGGAGATCAGCGCGACCGGGCTTGGCCCGGACGGGCCGCTTCATTTTCGCGGCCCCTCCCCGCGCATCGCGCGCTGCGATGACATCGCGGCCTTTGCCCGAGACTGCTGCCCGGTGGGGGCCACGGCCTTCGATGTGGTGGAAACGCTGGGCCGCGCGCTGCATCAGGCCATGACCTTCGATGCCGGGGCCACGGATGTGGGCACGCGGCCTGCAGATGCCTTCGCGGCGCGGCGCGGGGTCTGTCAGGATTTCGCGCAGATTATGATCTGCGGTCTGCGCGCGCTCGGCGTGCCTGCGGGCTATGTGTCCGGCTTCATCCGCACCACCCCCCCGCCCGGCCAGCCGCGTCTGGCGGGCGTCGATGCGATGCATGGCTGGGTGCGCGCCTGGTGCGGGCTGACGCAGGGCTGGGTGGAATATGATCCGACCAATGCCGGATGGGCGGGTGAGGATTACATCACTGTGGCAGTGGGGCGCGATTACGGCGATGCGGCGCCTGTGAAGGGCGCGGTGCGCACCTCTGGCGCGCAGAAGGCCACGCATTCGGTCGATATGGTCGCGTTGTAGCCCGCGCAACAAGCACGCCCCCGACAGGCCGCGTCAGTCGTCGCTGCACAGATAGACAGCGCCACCAATCACCACAACGGAGGCCGCGGCCCCGGCCAGCACTGCCGGGCTGGCGAGCACCGCGCCGGTCTGCGCCGCGAAATTGGCCAGCGCCGCGCCATTGCCCGACAGGATCATCGCGCCGGAGCTATGCGTCGCAGCCGACAGCGCCGCGCCCATCCGTTCGCGCATCCCGCGTTCTTCCGCCTCTTGCCCCAGCCCCATAAGGGCCATCGCCTCGGACCTTGTGGTATTGACGAGGCTGCAGGTTTTCGACGGTTCGGTGCAGCGCCCATAGGCGTCGCGCGGGCCATGGGCCGGTTGCGAATAGCTTTGCGTCACCGGGTCAAAATTCGCGCAGAACACCGCGCGCTCCTCGGCGCTGAGATCCGGGGTCAGATAGGTGATCACCACTGCCGCCGGGCAAGCGCTGTTGCGCCGGAACCAGCGGTCGCGCAGCGACGAGAAGGTGGGATCGTCGCGGTTGAAATAGATCGTCACGGGCGCCTCATCAATGCGGGTGTCGCATTGTGCAGCGCTGGCCTGCGCGAGACCCGGCAGGCCCCCCACGATCACGGCGGAGAGAAGGGAATACAGGGGTCGCATGTCGGTGCTCTGATGCCTCTGACGCAGATTCGGTCTGCGTTCACTGTGCGCATCATAGCACGAAATCCCGCCTTGCAGGCAGGATTTCAGCGCCTTCACAGCTCTGTGCGTTCAGATCGAGACGCGCTCGAGGATCTCGCCCCGGCTGACCGCGCTTGCTGGTTTCGACAGCACCACTTCGCCACGATTGAGCACGCAGAACTCATCCGCCAACCCATAAGCGAAGTCGAAAAACTGCTCGACCAGCACAATCGCGATCTCACCTTCCTCGCGCAGAAGCTCGATCACCTTGCCAATCTGCTTGATGATATTGGGCTGGATGCCCTCGGTCGGCTCATCCAGCAGAAGCACCTTGGGCTTTGCTATCAGCGCCCGCGCAATCGCAAGCTGTTGCTGCTGCCCGCCCGAGAGATCCCCCCCGCGCCGGTTCTTCATCTGCTCCAGCACCGGGAACAGCTCATAAATGCGGGGCGGGATCTTGTGCTCGGAGCGCGGCAGGCAGGCAAAGCCCGTTTGCAGATTCTCGGTCACGGTCATCAGCGGAAAGACCTCGCGCCCCTGCGGCACATAGGCGATGCCCGCACGCGCGGCCTGCGCCGCCGTCGGGTGGTCCAGCACCTGCCCGTCCAGCGTGATCGTGCCACCTGAATACGGG
>PXDM01000496.1 GCA_003565055.1 Paracoccaceae bacterium | reverse complement strand
ATTGCGGGTCGACGGCGCGATGACATTGCAGGACCTTCTGACCTGCATCGGAGATATGCCATGCTGCTTGCCAAACCTCTCGCCCTGCTCGGGTCTCTCTTGACCTTCGCCATCCCACCCTCCGCCGCCCGTCTTATCGCGACGGCAGTGCTGATCGCCCTTGTTGCGCTGCCCACAGTGCCGCGCGAGGAGGGTGGCATGGTTGTCGGGCTCATCAGCCAGACCGCCGAGCGCGCAACCGGCACGATTGCAGAGGTCAGCGCGCCTATCATGGATGCCAAGGCGCTGCACGTGCCGCATGACATCGCTGCGGGCCGCAACATCGCGTCCGGGCAAGTGATCGTGGCATCAACGACCCCGATATCCGGCACAGAGGAGATCATGTCGGTGCAGGCCTTTCACGCCCTCCAGCTTGACGGGCTCTGGTCAGTGTCAGAGTTGGTTGACCATTTCGCGCTCACATCGCAGCAGCTTGCCTGGGGCTCCATTGCGCTCGCCCTTGTGCTGGTGCTGTTCGCGGGCAGCCTCGTCCATCTTGCCGCCATCGGGCTGTTTGCTGCGATCTGCGCAGCCGTTGCTTGGCTGGCCCTGCATTACAACGGGCTGGCCGAGCGGCTGGCGGTCCCGGAAACGCTTCACACCACTGTTCTGCTCGTCGCCGCCGCGGCCGGGGCCGGCATCGCCTGGCGCGCCATGCAACGTGATCCGGCGCGGCTTGGCCAACGCCTCGCGGGCAAGGCACTGGCTGTGCCGCTTGTCCCGATCATTGCCGAGGCTGGTCTTGTCGGGTCCGTGCCCGGGCTTGCCTGGGGTCTGATTCCCCTGACCTTCCTGACGCCTGTGATGCCGGCGCTGGCCGCGGCAGCGCTTGTCTTGCAGGCCGGCCTTGGTCTTGGAGTTGCAGAAACCTGGCTGGCTTTTGCAGCGATGCTGTTCTGGCGCTGGTCGGTCTCTGCCAAGGCAGAAGACTCTGCCGATGGGAACGGTGCAGAGCAAGAGAAAGGGTCGGCGCGCGCTGGCAGCGGCGCGCGCAAGGGACTCTTCGAACAGACTGGGGGGTAAGCGGATGGACGCGATCACACGCAGCCTGATGCCAGGCGAGAAGGTCCGGTATCGTGCGCGCTACCACTGGTGGTTCAACTTGCGCAGTCTTGGCCTGCTCAATGCCTTCGACAAGCTCGTGATCACGGACCGGCGGATCCTGTCCAAGACCGGCATCATCGCCTCACGCACCCATTCCGTGACGCTGACCCGGATCGAAGCCAAGGATGTCGAGCAGAGCGTCTGGGGACGCGTCTTCGGCTTCGGCGATGTGCTGATCCACGGCGTGGGCGGCACGACCACGCGATATGCCAACCTTGCCCGCCCCACCGAGTTCGCCCGCGCAATCGGCTTTGATAGCGTCGGCGGCAGGCCTGACGAGACGAAACCCCGCCCAGCCCGCGGCACCCAGCGCAAAGCGCGCAGTGATAACAAGGCGAGACAACACCCATGATGCACATAAAGGACCTCGGCCCGATCATCCGGGCGCTGGAAACCGAGACCGATCCGAAGGCGAAGCTTGATCTGATGGACCTGGCCAAACGGTGTCAGATCCTGCCGGAACAGGATTACCTGCTGCACAGCGTCGCCAAGGCGATGACACCG
This sequence comes from Paracoccaceae bacterium, assembly GCA_003565055.1. Lineage (GTDB taxonomy): Bacteria > Pseudomonadota > Alphaproteobacteria > Rhodobacterales > Rhodobacteraceae > Roseinatronobacter. The sequence continues at coordinate 1,241 of PXDM01000496.1, read as the reverse complement.
CTCGTGAAGCGCGTCTTCGGCCCGCTGAGCCTGATATTCGTGATGACGGAGCCGGGCCGTCGGCAAGTGTTTCTCGCAGTGCTGGCCCGGATGTGCCGGGATGGATCGGTGACGATCCTGGATGCAACGGCACGCACCGCCTTGCTCGAGCAGTTGCTCTGCCGGAGCGACGCTCAACTCATCGCACAAGCCTATGGCAGCTGCCCGCCGGGCTTCATTGCCCAGCTCAAGCGGCTGGGTGATGTCGCACGCAGCGAGGACTTCTATCTCGATCTCTTCGATTACCTGTCAGCCAATCCGGGCGTCTCTGCGCACCTGACCGGCATGACCCATGACACCCCGCTCAACGAGACAACGCTCGACCTGCTCAAATGCCTGCCACCGTCGCAGAGCGGATTGCGCCTTCTGCGCCATTTCCAGTATGCGGACAGCTTCCGGCATTTCATGGGCGTCTATGAAATCATCTCGGGGCACGAGACGCTTCAGCCCGAGCACCTTGAGCGCATCGCCAAAGGGCAGAGCCCACATCGTCTGCTGGAGAACCTGTATCTTCGGAAACCCTTCCCGCCCCCGGCCATTGCCCCGGCCGCCGACATGCATCATATCCCGGACGGCGCCGCGCTGGTCCGTGCGGCGAAAAGCTTCCGGAACTGCCTGACCGATTTCGTGGCCGAGGGGCTGCGCGGGGTGCGCCAATACTACATCTGGCACGCACCCGACAGCCCGCCGGTTCTGTTCAGCATCGACGCCGATCCGCCCTTCGGCTGGTTCCTCTCGGAGTGCCGCCTGAAGGACAACGAACCGCTGCCAGACGCCTTGACCCACGCTTTCCGCGCCCGTCTCGTGGCGCTCGGGATTCGCCGCGACTGCAGCGTCGAGGAGCTAATGAAGCCATTTCGCGGGCGCAATAGCGTCACGCTGGATGAAATCCTGCGCGGCGCGCGGCGTTAGAGGCAGCCCGTGGCTGGAGTCTCGACCCATCCTATGGTTTTTTCCGGGGCATAGATTGTCAGATTGAACGTCAAATATTGCGAAGGGGTCACATGGACGAAAACGATCAGAACCCGGACTTGGTCAACCAGGTGCAGGCACAGCTTGACACTGCGTCTGCCGCATCCCGTGAGCGCAGGCTCGATGACGCGCTTGCTGCCCTCGATCGAGCGCAGAAATTGGTTGAGGATGGGTTCTTTTACTCTGAGGAGTACGAGGACCTCAAAGCCACGGCCCGTCTTTGTGGAACT
>PXDM01000157.1 GCA_003565055.1 Paracoccaceae bacterium | reverse complement strand
GTCATCGAGCCGTGCGGACAGGCCCACTTCCTCTGCCAGTTCCTCGATCCGCGCGCGGTCGCGATCCGTCGCCCGCCAGACCAGAACCGAAAACGGCCCGCGCTTGTTGGCCAGCGCCATGGCCAGATTGTCACGCACGCTCTGATCCTCGAACACGGTCGGTTTCTGAAACTTGCGGCCAATGCCCATCTTGGCGATCTGGCTCTCGGAATATTTCAGCAGATTGACCGAGCGCTCGCCCCAGATCACCTTACCCTCATCGGGCCGCGTCTTGCCGGTCACGATATCCATGAAAGTCGTCTTGCCCGCGCCATTGGGACCGATGACCGCGCGCAATTCCGGCTCGCCAATGGCAATCGACAGGTTGTTGATCGCGCGGAACCCGTCAAAAGTGACCGACACGCCCGAGACTTCGAGAAGCGTGCTCATGGCTGTTTCCTCACCAGATAGTCAAACAGCCCGCCGATGCCCTTGGGGAAGAAGAGCGTCACCGCGACGAAGCCCAGCCCCAGCAGCACCAGCCACCAGTCGGTCCAGACAATGCGGTAGAAACCCAGATCGATATTCGGCGCGCCGCCGCCCGTCAGCCAGCTTGACAGAAGCGAGACGAACGCCGCCCCGATCACCGCCCCATAGAGCCGCCCACGCCCGCCAATCGCCACCCAGACCGCGAGATAGATCGAGGCGATGGGCGCGATTTCCGCCGGGTTTATGATGCCCGCCTGCGGATAATACAGCGCGCCCGCGATGCCGGAAATGATTGCGGTGATGGTGAAGACGAAGAGCTTGTAGCCCTCGACATTATAGCCAAGGAAGCGCACGCGGGCCTCATTGTCGCGGATGGCCTTGATCACCGAGCCGAATTTGCCCGACACGATCCAGGCAAAGAGCAGATAGCCCGCGCCGAGCGCAAAGGCGGAGGCCCAGAAGAACCACATCGAGATCACCGATTGCGGCACATGCAGGAAACCGGGGATGTTCTGCAGCCCCGACAGCCCGTTATTGCCGCGCAGGCCCGTGTCGTTCTGGAACAGGTAGAGCGAGAGCGCGAGGGTCATGGCTTGCGTCAGGATCGAGAGATAGACGCCCGTGACGCGGCTGCGGAAGGCTAGCCAGCCGAAGATCAGCGCCAAGAGCCCCGGCACCAGTACGACCATCGCCAACTGAAAAGGCAGCGAGCCCGCGAATGTCCAGATCAGCGGCAACTCGCTGGAGCCGACGACACCGAAGATCTGTGCGGCGACGGCCTCGGAGACCTCCAGCTCTGTGGGCGGGATCGTGCCCCGGCCCAGACTTTCGCGAATGTTGATCTCGGTGCGCGCATACATCAGCCACATGCCGATGGCATAGCCGCCAAGCCCGAAGAAGGCGAAATGCCCAAGGCTCAGGATCCCGCAATAGCCCCAGACCACATCCATCGCGATGGCGATCAGGCACAGGCAAAGCGTCATGCCAAGGATCTTGACCAGATTGGTGGAGATCACACCGATGCCGAAACCTTCGGACAGGACCGTGACCCCGATGGTGAAGAGGCCAAGGAGCCCCATGAACCACATCACCGAGGGGTTCGAGATCAGGAAGCTGCGCTTGGTGGCCGTCGTGCTGCGGGGAATATCGAAAGGCATGAGATCAGTCTCCGGCAGCGCGGCCCTTCAGGGCGACGATACCCTTGGGGCGGAACTGGATGAAGAGGATAATGAACAGCACCATGAAGGTCTGCGCAGCAAGGGTGTTGGCGGGGTTGAACCACTCGATGCCCTTTTGCAGAAAGCCGATCAGTGTGGCGCCCGCCAGCGTGCCGAAGACCGAGCCAACGCCGCCGACAACCACGGTCATGAAGCTCTGGACGATGTAATTCGCGCCCATCTCGGATGTGACCTGCGCCACGAGCCCGATGGCCACGCCGGCAACCCCGGCAATCCCCGAGCCCAGCCCGAAGGTCAGCATGTTGATGCGGTCGGGATTGATACCCATGCTCGCCGCCATGCCGGGGTTCTGCGTCACGGCGCGGACCTCAAGCCCCAGCCGCGTGCGGTTCAGGATGTAGAGCAACATCAGCAGGAACCCCAGCGCCATGACGAAGATCGCCACCCGGATCGAGGCGACAGAGACCACGTCATTGACCTGAATCGCGCCCGCCAGCCAATCGGGCGAGGTGAGCGGGCGGGCCTGCGTGCCAAAGATATTCTTGGCGAGTTGCTGCAGCGCAATCGAGATGCCGAAAGTCGCCAGCAGCGTCTCCAGCGGGCGCGTGTAGAGAGGGCGGATCCCCAGCCGCTCCATCGCGACGCCTGCCGCAAAGGTGACCGCAAAGGCCAGCGGCAGCGCCACGACCAGCGAGGTGGTCAGGTTCGGGATCACCGTCTGGACGACATAGCCCGTATAGGCCCCCATCATGATGAATTCGCCATGCGCCATGTTGATCACGCGCATCACGCCGAAGGTGATCGCAAGGCCAATCGCGGCGAGAAAGAAGATCGAGGCGAGCGAGAGCGCGTCGAGCGAGATGCCGACGAATTGCCAGATCGAAATCGTGGTGCGTGTGCTGTCGAGACTGTCGCGCGCGGCATCGGTCACGGCCGGGTCAGGCTCCAGATAGGCGTCGAAAAACACGAATTGCGCCACGGCCTCGCGCATATCGGCTTCGGTGACCAGCGGCGGGATGGTGCCCGCGTCCTCCAGCGCGCGGTAAGCTTCGCGGCGGGCTTCATCCGTGGTCAGCAGATGCACGGGCACACCGCCCACCATCCCGTCGACGACATTGGCGCGCAGCACATCGCGGATCGCATTGCGGCCCGGACGCGGCGGGAAGAGCCCCGCATCCGACAGTGTCGCATAGGCCGCGATCAGCTCCATATCCTCGCCGGGGGGGCGGATGCGGGCGACATTGG
>PXDM01000188.1 GCA_003565055.1 Paracoccaceae bacterium | reverse complement strand
GTCGAGCCACATGGTCTGGATCGAATCGATCACCACCAGATCCGGGCGCTCGGCCTCCAGCGTCGAGAGGATGTCATGCAGATTGGTCTCTGCGCCAAGCTGCACGGGCGCATCCGCAAGCCCCAGACGGCCCGCGCGCAGCCGCACTTGCGCCGCTGCCTCCTCGCCCGAGATATAGAGGCATTTCAAACCCTTGCGCGCGAAAGCTGAGACGGCTTGCAACAAGAGCGTCGATTTCCCGATGCCCGGATCACCGCCCACAAGAATGGCCGAGGCCGCGACCAGCCCGCCGCCCAGCACGCGGTCGAGCTCATTCAGGCCACTGTCGCGGCGCGGCGGCGGGGCCTCATCCGTGCTCAGCGTGCTCAGCGCGATGGAACGCCCGCGACTGGCGCGCGGGCCGGGGCCTGCGACCAGTGGCGCTTCCTCGACAATCGAATTCCACGCCCCGCAGGCATCGCAGCGCCCGGCCCATTTGCGATGGGTCGCACCGCAGGCAGTGCAGTTGAACAGAGCTTGGGCCTTCCCCATGGCGGCGGTTATCGCAGGCCACTGTCAGCGGCGCAAGGCCGCGTGCGGCGGGGGGAAGGCGGGGCGTCAATTCGGTTCTGGTCTTGGCCGGGTCGGATTTGCTAAACTGCCCGGACGCAAGCGCCAGTCCGGAGGATCCCATGCCGCTCGACAAACCCTCAGTCTCGCCCAAGGACGCGCCGGATCTGGGGCGCTTCACATGGGACGATCCGCTGCGACTGGACGCGCAGCTGAGCGAAGACGAACGCATGCTGCGCGACGCGGCGCGCTGTTTCGCCCAAGATGTCCTGCAACCCCGCGTGATCGACGCCTATCGCGAGGAGACCGCCGCGCCGGATCTCTTCCCGCTGATGGGCGAGGCGGGGCTTCTAGGCGCGACGCTGCCCGAAGCCTATGGCGGGCTTGGCGCGGGCTATGTCACTTACGGGCTGATCGCGCGCGAGATCGAGCGCGTGGATTCGGGCTATCGCTCGATGATGTCGGTGCAATCCTCGCTCGTGATCTACCCGATTTACGCTTACGGATCAGAGGCGCAGCGCGAGAAATACCTGCCGGGGCTCTGTTCGGGCCAGCTCATCGGCTGTTTCGGCCTGACCGAGCCCGATGCGGGCTCGGACCCGGCGGGCATGAAGACGCGGGCCGAAAAGACCGAGAGCGGCTACCGGCTGACCGGCTCCAAGATGTGGATCTCGAACAGTCCTTTCGCAGATGTCTTCGTGGTCTGGGCGAAATCCGAGGCCCATGGCGGCAAGATCCGGGGCTTTGTGCTGGAAAAGGGGATGCAGGGGCTGTCGGCACCGAAGATCGGCGGGAAACTCAGCTTGCGCGCCTCGACCACAGGCGAGATCGTGATGGACGGGGTGGAGGTTGGCGAAGAGGCGCTTTTGCCCCATGTCGAGGGGCTCAAGGGGCCGTTCGGTTGCCTCAACCGCGCGCGCTACGGGATTGCCTGGGGCGTCATGGGTGCGGCGGAATTCTGCTGGCATGCCGCGCGCGGCTATGGGCTGGAGCGCAAGCAATTCGGCAAGCCGCTGGCGCAAACGCAGCTGTTCCAGAAGAAACTGGCCGATATGCAGACCGAGATTGCGCTGGGGCTGCAAGCGGCGCTGCAGGTGGGCCGGTTGATGGAAGGCGCTGCGGCTGCGCCCGAGATGATCAGCCTGATCAAGCGCAACAATTGCGGCAAGGCGCTGGAGATCGCGCGGGCGGCGCGCGACATGCATGGTGGCAACGGCATCGCGGATGAGTTTCAGGTCATGCGCCATATGGTCAATCTGGAAACCGTGAATACGTACGAGGGCACGCATGATGTACATGCGCTGATCCTCGGGCGCGCCCAGACCGGGCTGCAGGCATTTTTCTGAGGGTGTATTTGAGTATTTCTGGCAAGAAAATGAATAGAGTGGCCGCGTGACCGACAGGGTGCCCGCGCATCAGATCGCCTATGGCGCGTTGCGCGACATGGTGCTCTTTGGCGAGCTGGCACCGGGGGCGGCGGTGACGATCGAGGGGCTGGTTGCGCGGCTGGGCCTCGGCATGACGCCGGTGCGCGAGGCGATCCGGCGGCTGATCGCCGAAGGGGCGCTGGTCTTGCAGGACAACCGGCGTGTGTCGGTGCCAAGGCTCGATCTGCGCGCGCTGGATGATCTGGGCTTTGCGCGTCTGTCCATCGAAGGGCGGCTGGCCGCGCAGGCTTTGGCGCATTGCGATGCGGGTGTGATCGCAGAGTTGCGGCGCGGCGATGCGCGGCTCGATGGGGCGATTGCGGCAGGCGATATTCCGGCCTATCTGCGCGAGAATCATGGCTTTCATTTCGCGCTCTATGCGCGGGCGGGCTCGGACGTGCTGGAGGGGTTGGCCGCCTCGCTCTGGTTGCGCTTCGGCCCGTCCTTGCGCGTGGTCTGTCTCGACGGGCCGGGCGCGGGCGCGGTCGATCATCACAAATCGGTGCTGGCCGCGCTGGAGGCGCAGGATGGCGCAGCCCTGCATGCTGCGCTCGCGGCGGATATCGCGCAAGGGGTCGCCAATATCCGCGCAGGGCTCGGCGCAGGGCGCTTCGCATAATTTGATCAAATTCGCTTGACGGCAGGCCGGGGCCGCGTATCCTGTGACCCACTGCCTGACGGAGACCCCTCATGCGCCTGACCAACACCCTGCCCACGGCCGAATTGCAGGCCCTTGATGCGGCCCATCACATGCATCCTTTCACGGCCAATGGGGTGCTCGGGGCCAAGGGCGCGCGGATCATCACGCGCGCGGATGGCGTGCGGCTGACCGATAGCGAGGGGGTGGAGCTGATCGACGGCATGGCGGGGCTCTGGTGCGTCAATATCGGCTATGGGCGCACTGAACTCGCGGATGCGGCGGCG
>PXDM01000367.1 GCA_003565055.1 Paracoccaceae bacterium | reverse complement strand
TGTGGTCCGGCTCAACTGTTCCGGCTTTGCGCGCAGCATTCACCGAGAGATCAGAAACCCGAATTGCCGCAATGCCCGGAACCTTCGCAAATGAAGGTATTACCCGATGCAAGACACATCTCATATCACCACAAGGCGCGGCTTCATTGCTGTCGCCGGGTTTGGTGGCACAGCGCTTTACGGCCTATGGGTCGGTTATGGCGCAGCGCCCGGTCCGTTGGCAATATTCAGCGCGGCGCATTCCGAAGGCACCCCGGATCATGCCGGTGTTACGGCCCATGACGCACATGAGGACGCAGTGCTGACTCGCGCGGAATTCGAGGCGCATGTGCAGGATTTCGTCGACCGTTTTGGCGAGACTGACGGCAGCGTGCGTCCGCGGCCTGAGGGCATGATGCAGGCTTCCATGCGTGATGACGCGCATGCAGGTCATGGCGCCGCACCGGGGGGCGGGCACAGCGATCATGGTGGTCATGGTGATCATGGGGACCATGGGGCGGGCGCAGATGCCCCCCAAGCCGTGCTGGACGCGCATCCCCATGACAGCGCTGCGCCGATCGATATCTGGCTGCAGGCGGCGCAGTTCTATTTCAAGCCTGCGCATCTGCGGCTTGAGACGCATCAACCCTACCGCTTCCGGATGATGGCGACCGATGTCTCGCATGGTGCTTCAATCCAGTTCGGGCGCGGCGGGCGGATGATCCGGCTGCGGCCGGGGCAACTGGTCGAGACCGAGATCACCTTTGATCGGCCCGGCGACTTCCTGATCTACTGCACCTTCTATTGCGGCACGGCGCATGACGTCATGCAGGCGCGTCTCAGCGTGACGGAAGGGGGTGCAGCATGACCGCCTCGCTTCGTGACCGCCTTGGCCATCTGACCCTGGGCGACCGCAGGCTTCTGACAGCCCTGTCGGGTCTGTCGCTGCTGGCGCTTCTGTCAGGGATTGCTGGCGGTGTCAGCGTGGCGCTGGCGCGCGCAGGCTGGATCGACCTGATCCCCGAGACCGGCTATCGGCTTCTGACTCTGCACGGGGTCGGGATCTTCTTCTACTGGCTTTATCTGGTGCAGGGCGCGATTCTGCTGGCACTGGCGGCGAGTGAGGGCAGGCGCGGACTGGCCGCGCGCGGGTTGGCCTGGGCCGGTTTCGGGCTGATGCTGGCGGGGATGGCATTGTCGCTGGGTGCTGCCTCGGGCGGCACGCCGCTTCTCTATGACGGCAATCCCGAGCTTGCCGCGTATGAGCCTGAACGGCTGGCCGTGTTCAATGCGGGCTACATCCTGCTGGGGCTGGGGCTGATCGCGCTGCCCGCAGCGGGGGTGGCAACGCTACTCGCCGCGGTCCGGCGGGCGGGGGAATTCTCGGCGGTGGGCTTCGCGCTCTTCGCCTGGGCGGGGTTCCTGATGGTGACGGGCTTTGCGATGATCTATGTCTTCGCGCCGGGGCTCCTCTGGGCGCTGGGGCTGGGCGGGATGCCTGCCAATCACGGTACCAACTGGCATATCGTCTTTCACAACATGCATTATCTGCCGCTGATGGCCACGGTCATCGTCTGGTATGTGCTGATGCAGGAACTGGTCGGTGTGAAGTCAGTCTTTGGCGCGCGGTTCTCGAAGCTCGTCTTCGCTGCCTATCTGGTCTTCGTGCCGCCGACCTCGCTCTATCACATGTTCCTTGAACCCGACCTGCCGGGCGCAGTGCGTATCACCGGCTCGCTGCTGTCGCTCTTTGTCAGCGTACCGACGCTCACCGCTTTCCTGATCATCGTGGCCTCACTGGAAGTGCATGCCCGCGCGCGCGGTGGCGGGGGGCTGTTCGGCTGGATCAGGGCGCTTCCATGGCGGGAACCGGCGATGGCTGCGGCGGGGTTTGCGGTGGTCAACATGGGTTTCGGGATCGTGCTGGCCTTCGTGCTGATCCAGGCCGATCTTGCACCGCTCTTGTCCGACTCCTTCTTCGTGCCGGGCTATTTCCACTTCTTCACCGTCGGCACTGTCTCGCTGAGCTTCCTTGCTGCGCTGGCGCTGATCCTGCCTGCGCTGACCGGGCGGGGGCTGGCATGGCCGGGGCTGGCGCGCTTCACGCCGCATCTGGCGACGCTGGGGCTGCTGGCATTCGGCGGGGCCGGAGTGGCAGCGGGCTATCTGGGGGTGCCGCGCCGGGTGATCGACGCAGGCTATGGCGGCGAGGCCCCGACGCTCTGGTTCGCGCTGATGGGATGGGTCGCCGCAGGCGGGCTGGTGATGGCGCTGGCGCTGAGCGCATTCGCCATCTCGGTTGCGGCAACCCTGCTGCCCGGACGCGCTAACGCAGTCCCGGCGCTGTATTGGGATGCGGCCATCCCCCCACGTCCCGGTGCTGCGGCACTTGTGGGGCCGCTTGCCGTGCTGGTGATCGTGATCGGCATGTATGGCGCGACAATAGCGGGTTTCGAGATCATGCGCGCGCTGCCGATCACTGCAGTAGGCGGTGAGCATGCCCATTGAACGAAAGGAAAAGAACATGAAATTCGACATCACGCTTATCTTCACAGTGGCAGGCGTCTGGGCCGTGCTTGCGCTCGCTTATGCGCTGGCACCATGGTCCGGCATGATCGGCTATGCCTGGGTCTGGGGCTTCGGCGCGATCCTCTTCCTCGCGCTCGGTCTCGCCCTGCGCCGGGTGTTACGATACGAAAAGGGGCGCGCATGAGCGCGCGCCCCGACTATACCCCGGCACTCGGGCTGCGGCTTCTGACGCCTTTCTATGACGCGGCAATAGCTACCTTCACACGCGAACGGATATGGCGCGCGCGCCTCGTTCAGCAGATCGCGCCGCGGCCCGGCATGCGTATTGTCGATATCGGCTGCGGCACCGGCACGCTGACCCGGGCACTGATGCAGGCGGCGCCGGGCGCGGAAGTG
>PXDM01000129.1 GCA_003565055.1 Paracoccaceae bacterium | reverse complement strand
CGCGGGCTTGCTGCGCCATTCGTCGAAGAAGGACAATGTTTCGACAGCGTTCTCGTGAAGGCAGATTACTGAAGGTGGCCGACGCGGCTCCCGAACACAGAGAACCTCTTCGACCCGATCACCAAACCAAGCAGTGACGACATGGCGCTGATTTGAAATGGTCTTTGTGCGCGTCCGCCTCTGCGTTCGCGAACCGATGCGAGCGCGGCGAACCAGCCACCGTTTGTATCGTCCAGTCAATTTCTTCATGCAATCGAACTCAGGGCTGCGTCCTACTAGCTGCGCGTATCAACTTTAGACCGCAACCTCACTGGAACGCTAGGCGACATCGCACACGACACGTCTGGCGCGAAATCGAAGAGAGCCTTCTCCGTGAACGGAGGTTGAACGACTTTGTTGACCTATTGTTATCCCGGGTCGTGGGTAACAAAATACCCCACGGCCGGTGGCGCGTAGGGTGTTGATTTATATGGTATTTTTGGTTGCGGGGGTAGGATTTGAACCTACGACCTTCAGGTTATGAGCCACAACATGTTGATTCTGCTGATTCTTTTGACTTCAGGCACTTAACCGACAAGCCTCTGCAAGCACAACCATTTTCCCCGCGTTTGGTCGGATTTCAGCGTATGCTGACGGAACCAGATGTGCCCAAAGCCGCGTTCGCGGGTTGACCAGACGTTGACCAGACGTTGACCAGAACATTCAAATCATCATCGCGCAATCTGCGGAAATGCCAACACACTGGATTTCCCGCTCGAGTTCTACGATTCGCGCCTCACCCGCGTTGGGTGCCTCCTCTAACCCGTTGACGACACTGGCCGGAATTCACACCGGGCTTCAATTCCACCTTCCGCCTGTTTTCCGCCCCCTGCGCCATGATCTGACTTGATAGAGGCGCGGATCCACGCCTGTGTCCATCGTGAAAGGAGGGCCGCACGCATGGCCAGACGGGTGAAACTGAACGAGAAGGTGCTGCGCGACGCAGAGCCTCTGCACGGCAGGAGCTACCAGATCTTCGACACCGAGATCCGCGGTCTGGCCGCGCGGATCCACAGCTCGGGCATGCGGGCCTTCACGCTCGACTATCGCCACGCGGGCCGTCAGCGCCGCATGACCATCGGTCGCTGGCCGGAATGGAGCACCACGGCCGCGCGCGAGCGCGCCAAGGAACTGCGCCGGAAGATCGACGAAGGACAGGACCCGCTGGAGGCGAAGGAGGTCCTGCGCGGCGCACCACGGGTCAAGGACATGATCGACCGTTACATCCGCGAGCACCTGCCCAAGCTCGCGCCGGCAAATGCCGGTGATCAGATCTCCATGCTCAGGAAAATGGTCGAACCCGCATGGGGCAACCGGCTGGTCACCGACATCACCAAGTCCGATGTGGCCAAGTTCCTCGATTTCGTGGCCGAAGGCCGGCCACGACCCTGCAAGCAGAAGCCGAGGAACCGGGCGCGCAAGCTGCAGGGCCACAAGCCCACTCCGGTGCGCGCGAACCGGGTGGGAGAAATCCTGCGCAAGATGTTCACGCTGGCCATGGAATGGGAATGGCGCACCGACAATCCGGCGCAGGGGTTTCACCGGCGCATCGAGCATGCCCGCGAGCGGTTTCTCAGCCCCGAGGAACTGGCCCGGCTGGCCGCCGTTCTCGACAAGGCCGAGGATCAGCGCGCTGCCTCGATCATCCGCATGTGCATGCTGACCGGCGCGCGCGTGGGCGAAGTCCGCACCGCGCGGTTCGAGCAGTTCAATCTCGATTATGCCATCTGGTCGAAACCGGCCTCGACCACCAAGCAGCGCAAGATCCACCGCGTGCCGATCTCGCAGGAGGTGGTCGCGATCGTACGCCAGCGCCAGCTGGTGGTCCCGCGCGGCAATCCATGGCTGTTCCCGGGCAATGCTATCGGCAAACCCGTCAGCGAAATCCGCCGCTTCTGGATCAAGGTGCAGAAGGAGGCCGAGCTGCCGGATGTGCGCATTCACGACCTGCGCCACACCTTTGCCTCGCTGCTGGTCTCGGGCGGCGCCTCGCTCGAGATTATCGGGCGGCTTCTGGGGCATAGCCAGATGCAGACGACCCAGCGCTATGCGCATCTCATGGAATCACCACTGCGGGCAGGCGTGGACAGCGTGGCGAGCATCTTCCGCCCCCGGCCGCAGCTCGTTCATGATGCCGACAGGCAGCAGAAGTCCTCTTGACCGGATCACGATTGCGCGCAGCTGGCACCGCCCACCAACGTGCGATGCCGCGGCATGCATTGGGCAATCCCCGTCCCGTCGCAGCATCGCACGCGCTGCGCGTCAATCACCCCCGCGCACGGCGCGCCATATAGGTGCAATGCGTTTACGGATCGTGCTTTCCTCGGGCACCTCGCCGGTGGTCGTGTTGGCGACGAACCAGTCCTGCACCTCGGCGATCAACGCCGCTTGCGAAGCGGGAAACCCCATCTCGTTGAGGCGCTTGAATAGCCAGATCATCACCGCCTCCCAGTCATAGCGTGACCCTGCGCCTGCGCCGTGGGAGGACCGGCGCAAAAGCTCGCGCTCTTCTTCGAACCGGTGCAAGGCTTCGGCCGGGAACATCAGATCCGTGGCGCGCACCAGAATACCCTCCGCGGGTTCGGTCACGCGCAGCCATGTCTCGCTGCCGGCAGGCAGGATACGCCTCAGGCGGCAGGTTTCGTCACTGGGGCCGAAACGGCGAAACAGCGGCATCAATTCTGCAAGCGACACTTCGACCAGTCCCCCGTGCAGATCATCACCGCAATGCACGGGCTCGATCCCGATCATCGCCCTGAGATGACCCGAGGCCGCCCAGCCCGCGACATCGGCGGCTGAGCAGCCCCAGCGCGCAGAGACCTCGTAGATGGAATAGAAGGCAACAGCGGGAAGCGGCATCGGGGTCT
>PXDM01000349.1 GCA_003565055.1 Paracoccaceae bacterium | reverse complement strand
TGAATGGCCCACCTTTGCGCACGGAGCTTTCAAAGTAGCGCATCGCCTGCTGCGGATCGCCGAAGAGCTGCTGCTCGATCCCACGCACGAAATCGAAGGCAGGATGCGCGCTGCCGATTTCGGCCTCATGTGCGCGCAGGAAGTTGGTAGCGGCGGCTGGGCCGGGCGCGCCGCTACGCATCAGGAAGTAGACGTTTCGGATGATGGATGTATATTCTGGATCGACATCGAGGCCGCGGCGGCAAACTTCCAGCGCCCTATCAAGCTGACCCGTAATTTCCAGATATACGCACAGGTTAAAATAAGCCACGGCAAGCGACGGATCCTGGGCAATCGCGTCTTCTGCCAGCCGGATCGCCTCACTCCTGCGGTCGTCGTGCCAGGCAATCCAGGCGGCTGCAAACTTGCCTTCTGCGGTCCGCGGATGCACCGTAGCCAGATGGCCGCGCATCATCCGGCGTTCGACACGACTCGGGGTATCGAAGCTCTGCTGGTAGAGTTGCGCCGGGGAAAGATCGCGATACTGCGACACGATCTGCGCTGTCGCAGTCGTCGCAAGCATCAGCATGGCCAGCGCGCCCCCACCGCTGCACAGGCAAGACGCGATCCAGCGGCGGAATGTTTCTCGGTTGCGCGTGAAAATCATCTTGTCCCTCCGCTCTGGTACAGTGTCTGCGATCGTTCAGTTTATGATCTCGAACATGAATGTCCGGCTTGACGTATTGCCATGCACGTCACTGGCGTTGATGGTCAGGCGATGCGGTCCTGGCCCGTCGGGCAGCGTGATATGCGCCTCGAACGGTCCCCGCGACGAGAAGCGCAGGCCATCCGCATGCGAGACGTCGATATGCGCGATTTCGCTTTCATCCTGCGCGATCCCCTCCAGGCGCAGGCTGCGCGACCGGACACGCCGATGATCTGCGCCGTTGGCGATGCTGTCAAAGACATCGGGCGCCGGGGTGCGCAAAACGATCTCCGGCGGTTGCTCGTCGGCGGCAACCGGGTCCGGGGCGACATGATCGATGGCGACGATGATCGGCAGCACAACCTGATCGCCGCTGACGGCCTGCACCGCGATTCCCGACCCTGACTCTGTCGGCGCCAGCCTTTCGATATCGTCCGGTGTGATCAGATCATTGCCAAGGACTTGCTGCAGGCGGGCAAAGACATCCCCTCTTGCGCGCGCCATGCGCGCGGCCAAGTCCGTCACATCCAGCGGTTCCTTCGAGACCAGCGCAACGTAGAAATCCGTGCCGACCGTATCGTCGAGTCGGGTGAAATACTCTTCCGTGGGCCCCGGCAGTAGCAGCGTGTCATTTGCACCGGCATGTCCAGCAATCCCGTCGCGGGGGAAAATCGGAACATATCGCCCGGTCAGATCGCCCCCAACGACATGGACATGACTGTTCTCAAGGTTGGTCAGCTCGACCCGAAAACGCGCGCCGGATGGCCAGGATTCAGACAGCCGGAAAGCGCCGGGATGCGTGCCCCAGGCATCGGCGGCCATTGTGTCGCCTCCGATATGCACGAACTCCAGCCGGGCCCCCAGATCGACAATAGCCGGCGATGGCGGGACGATCTCGAAGGCTCCATGCGCTAGGCGATTGAAGGTCTCGTAGCTGATCCAGATGAAGCCGTCATTGCCCCAGCCCGTCCCCCAGCTGTTGATCACCTCGAACGCGCCACCGCTGCGATTATCGTCATAACCGATGATGGTCATGGCGTGGCCACCTGCCTCGCCAGCAGCAACCTGATCCAGATCTGCAGGCGTCGGTGACCATGTGCCCGATGCGCGGTGAAAGCTCTGCGGGGTGCGCATACCAAAGACGACCGGTCGGCCAGCTGCGAGGCTGCGCCTGACGGGTATGTGCTTGGCCCTCGTCGAGCTATTGAACAGGCGCGCATAGGAGGCGATCCTGAATTCACCTGCTTGCGCGCGAAGCGATCGCGAGATCGGCTGGAAACAGGTCGATGCGTCATAGGGGTACGCACTTAGCAGTGCGACCCCGTCATTCATCAGCAAATCCAGTGCGTCACTGATGAAGGCACCGCCTTCCATGCAGCTCTCGGCTCGTGGCTCATCAGGGGAGCGAATGAATATTTGATTGTATACATAGGACGGAGAAAAACGTTCAGCATCTATGGCGATGCGAGGCGACAGATTGTGCTTAGAGGCGTGAGCCAAGGTCCGTGCCGCATAGGCAACCGCCCAGCCCACGCAACTGCCCTGACTCCCCTGATCGCCCGGTGTAGGAGTATATTGACGAAGGCTGAACCGCGCCGGAATGCTTGTATAGTCACCGCGAGCCAGGGGCCCGGCACTAGGCGCGCTATCGTAGACATCGGGATCGAGGACAGCCCCCATCCCGAAGCTCTGGTCCTGGGCGAATGAGGCAGGGACCAGGGCGAAAAACAACGAGAAACCGGCGACAAATACCGCTATTGATCGGGCGCTTCGTGGGCGGGGTCTGCGACAGCTGACGTCGCGAGCGTGCGTGTTGCAGCAGAAATAGAATGCACCCAGCGACTTTGTCATAATGAAATTGATAAGCGATTTGGCCAGCTGAGGCAATTTATTCTGTGTCTAGGCCAGCGATCGACGCTTGTGTGCCCAGCCGATCTAGAACTTGCGCAGCGCGGTCTGCATCAGATGGTCGTGAAAACCCGCCATCGCCTCGGCCATGAAGGCGGCGATCTCGTCGTCGGAGAGCCCGGCGTCCCGAGCGGCTTCGCGACATTGGCCGAGCACGGCGAAGGCGTTGCCGTCCTGGACGGTCAGCGTGACGGTGATGTCGGAGTATTTCGGGGTCATTCCGTGCGGCTCCATCGACGCGGCACCACGAAATCAGGCGTGACCCGCGCGCATAGTCAAGTTGAATGTCGGCGGTGAACGAGAGAGAGCCCTGCAGGG
>PXDM01000500.1 GCA_003565055.1 Paracoccaceae bacterium | reverse complement strand
GCTCGCATAGCGGTCTGAAAGATCAAAGAAACCCATCTGCGCCATCGTAACGCTCCAGCAGCCGAACTCTGACAGCCTCATACCGTCCCGGCCACGTCAGGGCAATTTTTCGAGGTGCCCTACAGAAATAACCCCCTGTTCCGAAGAACAGGGGGCGTTGGTATTGTTAAGGTTTGGTGATGAAATCACGCAAGGCCCTGACGTCGTTGCTCCCCCTCGGATACGCAGCATGCGCACTGAATGACGGGGCGAAGAAAGCAGTTACAGGGCCAACCACATATCGACTTCGACTGTTTCAGTATCTCCGTGAAAGGTTAATTTTCTTGCCGTTAGTGTGGCGTTAGAGCGGTTTCTTGTGTTTAAAATGCGAAACATCCCCGCAAGACTGCTTTTCGCGGCAAGCCCCCTGGCGGGGCATCCCGCAGCGACACTGCAGCCGGGGGCAGACCATCACATCCCCTGCCCGTCAGGGCCACATCGCGCCGCGATATGGCCCTGACGACCGACCTGACAATCCCGCCCTTGGAGGGGAGAGATCAGCGGATTCGTCAGGTCGGAGGATCGCGCATCACTCTCTGCCAACATGTCGTGACGCACGAAGCGGTTGGCGCAGGGTTGCGGCAGTGCAGCCGCGCTGCGATCCAGTCGCGCGGTGATTCGACCGCTCAACCGATACCAAAGCCCGTAGATCGAGATTGCGATGAAACTGATCTGGATCAGAAAGGACGCCAGATTGAAAGAGGTCACGAGGCTCGCGAGAACAAAGCTCGCCGCGATCAGTTTGCTGGCGGAATATCCCCCCCCATTGCCGCAAACCCGCCCCGACTGAACCAGAAGATAGCCGCCCACATAAATCAGACAGCCGATGGCACCGATAATCTGCAGGACTGCGTGATAGGCCTGGACCGTGTAATACGATGCGAAAGGGTCGAGAGCATCCAGCATAGGGGCCACCATCCATGTCAAAACATGCAAAGCTTGTCCGAAACTGGCTGTTACCCTGCTGTTAACTTCACCAGGCGCACAGCCCGGGCAGGACCGCAAACCTCAGATTGTCTCGGTTTATCAGAGGATTCACGCGCTTTGACCCCTGCGGCCCGCGCCTTGTACATTTGCGCTGGCGCTAACGCGCATCTAACGGGAGTTGATTCAGGCTAACGATGTGCCACACTGCCTGAAAGACCAACCTGCCATGTTTTTTGACAAGTTCGATGATCCGGAAGCGCTGACGCGGAAGTTTGAGGACGGTGCCACTGGGTCAAGCGTTTCAACCGATTCTTTCCTCGACCGGGACCCTACCATGCGCATCCCGAACCCTGAACCTCCCCGCGCCCCGGCGCTGAACCTGTATCTGATCGGTCCCATGCGAATTACAGATGCGCAGGGCCAGAAAATCGTGGTGCGTGGGCGAAAAGCGCAAGCGCTTCTGGCCTTGACGGCACTCGGCCCGCAGATGCGCCGCAGCCGTGTCTGGCTGCGCGACAAACTCTGGAGCAATTCGGACGAGGCGCGCTCCTCGACATCACTGCGCCAGTCGCTCTTTGAATTACGCCGCGATCTCGGCAAGACGGGTGAGGCCGCGCTTGAAGTGAACGCCGACACGGTCGCGCTGGACCCTGAGCGCGTCTGGGTAGACCAGCTTGCCCTGCAGCGCGACGCAAGCCTGTTTCGCAAACTCGGGCTGTCAGATGCGAGCGAGTTTCTGGAAGGTTTCGATATCGGCGATCCGGAATTCGAAGACTGGCTGCAGGCGGCACGGTTCGACTGGGCGGATCAGGCCGAGGCGCTCGCCGCGCAGCAACTGCCGCTCGCATCGCCTCAAATGGCCTGCGCCGGGTTGCAAGCGACCGCGCCACTGCGCATCGGTCTGATGCGCAGCGTCGTGCATGGGGGCGATGAGCTCAGCGTTCATCTCAGCGATCAGTTGCTTGAGCGGATCATCGGCAATCTGCGGGACGTGATGCAGGTGCGCATTCTGGACCTGCGCAGCAACATGGCCCCTGTCGAAGATCTCGCGGAAAGTGCTGACGCAGATTTCTTCGTGCGGATGCGCGTGCTCTGCGTAGGCCGCAAGGTTACGCTGACATTCTTCCTGTTCCGCGCCTCTCAGATGGCCCTGGAGTGGAGTCAGGCAATTCAATGCAGCATGGAAGACCTGCTGGACACGGATGCGCTGGTTTTGCTGGGCTTTGTCTCGCAAAATGTGGATCGCATTTGCCGGACGATCCAGACCAGTGCAAGCGGGGCAGACGCATCGCACACGGCGCAGATGACCGGGCACAGTGCGTTGAGCATGTTGTTCCGTCTCGAAGATGACGCAGTTGATCGCGCGCTTTCACTGATCGACCGGGCCGAATCGTTTCAGGCGCAGGGCGGGGCGCCGCATTCCCTGCCGGGGGCCTTGCGCGCCTATGCGTCCTCTTTCGCCGTAGGTGAGAATCTTGGCAGCCTCAGCGATCCTGAGATGCGAGAGCTTCATGCGCTCACGAACAGGCAGTTGAATGAAAATCCGTTCAATTCCATGTCCCTCGCCTGTCTTGGTCATGTTATCGGCTATGTTCTGGGCCAGCATGATCTGGCCGGCAAGGTTCTGGAACGCGCGGTGGCACAGAACCCGGCGCAGGCTTTCGCATGGGACCATCTTGCGCTTCACAAGATTTATGTCGGCGATCACGAGGCCGCGCTGCGCCATGCGCTGCGCGCGACACAACTCGGGGCCTTCAGCCCGATGTCCTACAGCTATGATACCACGCTGGCGATGGCCGCGACCCTCAACGGGGAGTACGGGCGCGCGATGGTCGCGGGGCGCTCGGCCTTGCAGAAGCAACCACGTTTCAAAGCGGCCATGCGCTACCTGATGATCGCGCAATCCGCCACCGGCCAGCGCGATGCGGCCGAGGCAACGCGCGGGCACTTGCTTCAACTCGAT